>SCVJ01000249.1 GCA_004322425.1 Chitinophagaceae bacterium | reverse complement strand
GCTATACCGCCAAGGCCTATGAGCAGATGGGCTCGCGTGACGTGGTCACGGTGTATGCCTGGTCCCGCACCAATGGCCTGGTGCAGGACGCGCTGGACCCCACGGTGTTCGAGCGCCTCAAGGGCATGGGCGCCGGGTTGGACCCCGAGTCCGTTGCCACCTGGGCGCTGTCGCCCCCACCCGGCTGAGGCAGCCCGCCATGTCGCAGCAGTCCGGGCAGGTGGCGTCCATGACCGATTGGCTGGCCACCATCGGCTTGAGCCATCTGGAGCCTGTGCTGCGCGACAACGGCATCGCCGAAGACATCGTCACCAGCCTGACCGAGGCCGACCTCGAAAAGCTCGGTGTCAGCATGGGCGACCGCAAGCGCTTCATGCGGGCCATCGCCGAGTTGCTGGCGCAGCTTGCACCGTCAAGCACATCAGGCCCGTCAGGCCTGTCGAGTGCGCCAGTGCCACACACCGAGTTGCGCCAGCTCACCATCATGTTCTGTGACCTGGTGGACGCCACCGCGCTGTGCGCCCGGCTTACGCCTGAGCAATGGCGCCAGGTCGTGTTGGGCTATCAGCAGGCGGCGGTCGAGGTCATCAGCCGCTGCGGTGGCTCGGTGGCGCAGTACCTGGGTGATGGCCTGCTGGTTTACTTTGGCTATCCGCAGGCCCAGGAAGACGCGGCCTCGCGTGCCGTGCATGCCGGGCTGGATCTGGTGCACAAGATCGCCTCGCTGGAGCTGGTGATCGATGGGCACGAGCAGGTCCGCCTGCAGGTGCGCATCGGCATCGACACCGGCCGCGTGGTGATCGGTGACATCGGGGCCGGGCCCCGGCGCGAGCAACTGGCACTGGGCGACACGCCCAATATCGCCGCCCGCCTGCAGGCCCTGGCGCGCGCCAACACCGTGCTCATCAGCGACCAGACGCGCCGCCTGACCGCTGGCAGCTTCACGTATGAAGACCAGGGCGTGCATGCGCTCAAGGGCGTGACCGAGCCCCGCCAGGTCTGGCGCGTGACAGGCTTGAGCGACTCGGCCAGCCGTTTTGATGCCAGCAGCGGCG
>SCVJ01000248.1 GCA_004322425.1 Chitinophagaceae bacterium | reverse complement strand
CCTTGCTCGCGGCGACCCGGACGCTGTCGCTGCCGGCGCGCACGATCTCCGCCGGCGCCGCGGGCCTCGGGTGCTCCGCTGCGTCCTGCTCAGAGGAGCGCTGCGCCGCCTGCGGCGCAGGACGCAACGGCTCGGGGACGGTCACGACCGGCGCGGCGAGCACCGGGACGACGATGTCGCCGCCGTCGACGGCGGAGGCCAGGGCAGCGACCACCGGCTCGAGGTCGGCGTCGCTCAGCTCGCCGCCGGGCAGCGCGCGACCGATCGCGTCGCAGGCGGCGAGGAGCAGGTCGACGAGGTCGCGGCGTACGGGGAAGCGGCCGTCGCGCAGCGCGCCGAGCAGGTCCTCCATGGAGTGGCTGACGTGCAGCACCCCGGTGAGGCCGAGCATCCGGGCCGAGCCCTTGACGGTGTGCGCGTCGCGGAAGAGCGAGGCGACGACCTGCTTGGGCTGGGCGTGCTCCTCGATCGTGAGCAGCCCGGCCTGCAGCGAGGCGAGCCGCTCCTCGACCTCCGCGCGGAAGGTCGCGAGCAGCTCGGGATCGTCACCCCAGGCGGTCATCGGCGGGAGCTAGCCGACCTTGAACTGGGCGATGGAGCTGCGCAGCTCGGCGGCCAGCACGTTGAGCTGGGCCGCGGCGGCGGCGGCCTGGCGGGAGCCGACGGCGTACTGCCGGGAGACGTCGGAGACCTGCGTCATCGCGGCGACGACCTGGTCGGAGGCCGACCGCTGCTGCTGCGTCGCGATCGAGATCTCCTTGGCGGCCGTGGTGGTCTCGTCGACCATGCCGCTGATCCGCTCGAGCGCCTCGACGACGCCGCGGGCGAGCTGGGTGCCGGCGCGGACCTCCTTGGCCCCCTCCTCCGACGCGATGATCGTGGAGTTCGTCTCGGCCTGGATCTCGCCGACGATGGCCTGGATCTGGCCGGCCGACTCCTGCGAGCGCTCGGCCAGCTTGCGCACCTCGGAGGCGACGACGGCGAAGCCGCGGCCGTGCTCACCGGCGCGGGCAGCCTCGATGGCGGCGTTGAGGGCGAGCAGGTTGGTCTGGTCGGCCAGGTCGTCGATCACGTCGAGGATGCGACCGATCTCGTGGCTCTTCTCGCCGAGCGACAGCGCGCGGGTGGCGATCGAGTCGACCCGGTCGGCGATGGTGTCCATCGACTCGACGGAGGCCGACACCGCGGCGCGACCCTGCTCGGCGTAGCGGAGCGTCTCGGCGGCGTAGCGGGCGACGGCCTCGGAGGTCTCGGCGATCTGGGCGGCCGTCGCGGCCAGCTCCTCGATCGTGGAGGTGGTCTCGGAGACGGCGGAGGACTGCTGGGTGGCGGAGGCGGCGTGCTCCTCGGCCGTGGCCAGCAGCTCGCCCGCGGAGGCGCCGATCTGCTCGCCGCCGCTGCGGATCTGGCCGACCAGGTCGCGCAGGTTCGCGATGGTGTGGTTGAAGGCGGTCGAC
>SCVJ01000064.1 GCA_004322425.1 Chitinophagaceae bacterium | reverse complement strand
CGTCGATGTTTTCGCATCCCGAAATCATGCCAGATTTCTGAAACTTTGAAACAGTCAACTCTCCGTCGTACTCAGACTGTTTTTTCCCCATTTTCACCCACTCGCCAGGGAGAAGACCCAAAATAATTGTACTCATTCCTTTTTCTTTAGCTAGTTCTCACTGAAAAAGTACCGTTGGCAGATTACTCTATGGTCCTAGCAACCACATCCAGCGTTTCATTTCTGACAAGGGGCGGGCCTTACCCCCATTTTTCATCTCTGCTGCCAGAGATTGTAAGCAAAGATGGCCAAACCCGTCCATATCGCCGTCCCTGGAGAGCCTCTGGCCAGCACTCGACCCAGAGAGAACTTGCGTTTGAGCATACTGATCGCCGCTTCCATCCCACAGCGGAACCTCTGCAATGCCCGAAACCACTTCTTGTGTTGATGCCACCTTTCTTTGGCACTCAAACGACCGACCTTCGGGATGCCCACCCTCGGTATGCTCTTCTTGAGCTTTCTCACGTTCTCGGCGCTGTAGTATCCTCGATCCGCGGCCAACTCCTTAGGCTTTACGCCGAGGCGCTTTTTGGTCTGCCGCACCAGAGAAAGCAGTTGAGTCTTGTCGTTGGGATTGCCACCGTGGACTTCATAGTGAACGATGACCCCGGAACTATCCTGCACCAGTTGCAACGTGCGCCCAAACTCCACCGGCCGGTTGAGCTTGCCCTTGCAGATGGCTCGCGCACCGGCATCGTGAAAGGAAACGATCCTTTGCGGTATCGACTTCTTTCCCTGAAGCTTCTGCTCGGTCTGGCTCAAAACTCTCTCGGCCAGCTCAATTTGCTCAGAGAACTTCTGCTTGAGCTTGGGATCCGACACCTCTCCACAAAGCCGCTTAAAGACCTTGCGGCTCTCCTCCACGGTATGCTGGGCCAGCTTAGCCACATGGTTGAGAATCTTTCGTCCCTTTTCCTTGCGTGCCTTGGGCTTCGCCCTTGCCGTCTGACTCCAAGCAAAAAGCGCCCGCTTGGTGGCGCGCACGTGGCTGGTGATCCTGTTGCCCAAAGAGGCTGCCGTGCGGGTGAGTGTCTTGACCGCCTGATGAACCACACCAACGTCATTGGGGTAACTGATGTGAGCTTCGAGAGTGGTGGAGTCGATGCGAATGCGGCGCGGCTTGATCGATCGGGTTTTAACCAACGACCGCACCAGCTCCTGATTAAGCTTGGCCATCCGCTCCTCGCCGAATCTCTGGTTGAGCTTGATCAAGGTGGTCGAGTCCGGCACCGCATCCATCAGCGACAGATGGCAGAAATAACGCCACGGAAGTCTCTCGCGGACTTCCCTCTTAACTTCTTCGTAGCTCAAGCCCCAGCGAAACTTCAGATACATCATCCGAAGATAAATCCCTACAGGAGTGCCCGGACGGCCCAAGCTCTCATCGAAAACCTCCTCGAAGGGCTTAAGCAGTTTGGACTGACAGAGAAGCTCATCGACTTTCCTAAGCTCCTCGTCCAGTTCATACAGAGAGGGATCGATAAAGCCGTCGCCAAAACCGAACTGCTGAGCTATGGGTGTACGCATAGCCTTATTTGTACCACAAGTCGTTGAGATGACCGAGACAAAAATGACTTTTTCAGTGAGAACTA
>SCVJ01000247.1 GCA_004322425.1 Chitinophagaceae bacterium | reverse complement strand
CGGGCAGGGGCGGTCGGCCGGCTGCACGCGCGCGAGATCGGCACCGGTCACGAGGTCGGCCTCGGTGCGGACGAGCCCGTGGTGCTCGCCAGCACCTTCAAGGTGCCCGTCGCGCTGGAGGTCTTCGCCCAGGCCGCCGAGGGTGGGCTCGACCTCTCGGAGCGGGTCCGCGTGCCCGTCGAGGGGAGAGCGCCCGGACCCACCGGGCTGTCGGTCTTCTCGCACGAGGCGGAGCTGTCGCTGCACGACCTCGCACGCTCGATGATCACCGTCAGCGACAACGCCGCGACCGACGTCGTGTGCGAGCGGGTCGGCCTCGACCGGGTGGCCGCTCGGCTGGGTGCCCTGGGCCTGGACGAGATCGTCATCCCCTACGACTGCCGGGGGATCTTCGCCACCGTCTTCGAGGACGCGGCGCGGGCCGGGCTGCCGACCGACGCCTTCCCCAGCGATCCCGAGGTGCTGCGCGGCGTGCGCGCCCTCGATCCGCTGCAGACCGACCGCGGCACCCCACGCGCGATGACCCGCTTGCTCGAGCTGATCTGGACCGACACGGCCGGGCCCGCCGGCGCCTGTGCGCAGGTGCGCGAGGTGATGGCGCAGCAGGTGTGGCCGCACCGGCTGACCGCCGGCTTCCCGGCTGACGTCACCCTCGCCGGCAAGACCGGCACGTTGCCCTCGCAGCACAACGAGGTGGGCGTCGTGGGCTACCCGGACGGCCGCTCGTACGCCGTCGCCGTCTACGTGCGCTCCGCGCGGTTCGACCTGCGGCAGCCGCTGCTCGACCGCGCGATCGGCGAGGCCGCGCGGATCGCGGTCGACGCGCTGCGGGGTTGAGCGGCTCAGCTGACGCGGGCTGCGGCCAGACCGGCGACCAGCGCCTCGACGAGCACGTCCCAGTGGCTGTCCTCGGCGAGGTCGGAGGACTCGAGCGCGGTCGCGGCCGCGACCAGCCGCGGGAAGGGCGCGAGGGCCGCGTCGTCCGGCTCGGGCTCGACCCAGTCGCCCATCGGCGGGCACTCGTTGAGGGCGCAGCCGAGCACTGCGAGCGACACGGCTCGTACGGCCTGCACGGCGTCGACCTGGGAGAAGCCGCCGGCGTCGAAGACCTCCAGGCCCAGCTCGGTGATCCCGTAGGCGAGCGGCGTCTCGGCCGGGCGGCGGGTCAGCACCATGAACGCGCCCGGGTGGGCGCGG
>SCVJ01000246.1 GCA_004322425.1 Chitinophagaceae bacterium | reverse complement strand
GTCGGCGCGAGCAGGCCGACCCGCTCCCGGACCGTCGTCATCGTCCGCACCGCGACCTCGCGGGCCCGCTCGGCACCTGCGGCGAGCACCCGGTCGAGCTCTGCCGGGTCGTCGATGAAGCCGGCGTAGCGCTCGCGGACGGGCGCGAACAGCTCGACGACCGCCTCGGCGACATCGGCCTTGAAGTCGCCGTAGCCCTTGCCGGCGTAGGCGTCCTCGAGCTCCGGCACCGCCTTGCCGGTGCAGACCGACAGGATCGTGAGCAGGTTGGTGATCCCGGGCTTGTCGTCGGCAACCCGCACCTCCCGACCGGTGTCGGTCACGGCGCTCCTGACCTTCTTGGTCACCGTCTTCGGGTCGTCGAGGACCCAGATCGTGCCGGTGCCGCCGATCGACTTGCTCATCTTGCGGGTCGGGTCCTGCAGGTCCTTGATGCGCTCACCGGCGCGACCTTCGTACGCCGCCGGCAGGACGAAGG
The DNA here is from genome assembly GCA_004322425.1 of Chitinophagaceae bacterium. Lineage (GTDB taxonomy): Bacteria > Bacteroidota > Bacteroidia > Chitinophagales > Chitinophagaceae > VBAS01. Next base: position 933 of record SCVJ01000246.1, on the reverse strand, counting down.
TGTCGCCGTAACGGGCGTTGAAGCGCTGGGCCAGGTCGCGGGTCAGCTCGAGGTGCTGGCGCTGGTCCTCGCCGATCGGCACGGCGTTCGCCTGGTAGATGAGGATGTCGGCGGCCTGCAGGACCGGGTAGTAGAAGAGGCCGACCGAACCCCCGCCCTTCTCCTTGAACTGCGTCATCCGGCTCGCCTCGCCGAAGCCGGTCAGGCAGCCGAGGATCCAGGCGAGCTCAGGGTGCTCGGCGACGTGGCTCTGCGCGAAGACGGTGCTGCGCACCGGGTCGACGCCCATGGCGAGGAGCTCCGCGACGGCCTGGCGCGTGCGTCCCCGCAGCTTGGCCGGCTCCGGCGTCTCGGTCAGCGCGTGCAGGTCGGCGAGGAAGAAGAAGCAGTCGTTCTCGTCCTGCATGGCCGCCCAGTGCCGCACGGCCCCGACGTAGTTGCCGAGCTGGAAGCTCTCACCGGTCGGGCGGATGCCCGAGAGGACACGGGGACGCGAGGACATGACCCCATCCTTCCACCGCGTCGCGCCGGGACGTCAGCCGGTGACCAGGCTCCGCAGCACGTCGGCCTCGCCGGCCGTGGTGCGGGCGGTGGCGTCCGCGACGAACTTCTCGGCCTTGCCGCCGATCAAGGGGATCTTGACCTTCGCGGTGCCCTCGATGACGTAGTCGCAGCCGGTCGCCGTCGGGACCAGCCGCATCGTGCCGTGCACGTCGACCGGTGCTCCCGGCACGTCCGCGCGCCACGTCCCGGCGCGCGAGCCGTCAGGCTGCGCCGCCGTCCAGGTGTCGGTCTGCCCCGCGCGACCGTCCGCGGGCAGGATCTTCTCGAGGAAGCCCGGGATGCCGCTCGGCATGCCGCGCGTGGAGCGCAGGACGACGCCGCCGTCGGCGGTCTCCTCGCGGCTCTCCAGCCGGCTGCCGTCGTGCAGCG
>SCVJ01000245.1 GCA_004322425.1 Chitinophagaceae bacterium | reverse complement strand
TGCTCGAGGCCGTCGCGTGCGAGTCGGCGCTCCTCGGTCAGGACGGTCGGGTGCTGCTGCGACCGTCCGGGACCGAGGAGCTGGTCCGGGTCATGGTGGAGGCCGAGACCGCGGAGCAGGCGCAGGCCGTCGCCGACCGGCTCGCGGCGGTCGTCGCGAGCTAGCCAGGACGGCCGCTAGGACGGCTTGGCGTATCCCGCGATCTGCGGGGAGAAGTCGAACGCGATGCAGGCCTCGTCGCCGACGACCCAGGCGTCGTGCCCGGGCTCGCAGACGAAGAACTCGCCCGGCTCCAGGTCGACCTCGGTGCCGTCGTCCATCTGGACGTGCAGCCGCCCCGACTCGATGTAGCCGTTGTGCCGCACCTGGCACGACGGCGTCCCGGCGATCGGCCCGACGGACTCCGACCAGCGCCACCCGGGTTCGAAGGTGGCACGGCCGAAGACGGCATCCCCGATGGTGCAGATCTCCAGGTGCCCGTGGGGCATGTCCCGCCGCTCGTCCGCGCGGTCGAGGCTCTTGTGCTCGATGCTCATGGTCATGAGATCACCCCCACGAAAGGGTGCTCCTGGCGGCGGCCGCTGACAAGACGCATCAGCCCGCGAGGTCGTCCGGCTCGACGTCGTCGGTCCAGGACGAGCTGAGCGGCGCCCGCCGGCGGCGGCGCAGCAGCCTGAGCAGCCAGCGCATGGACGTGACCGTACGCGGCTAGGTTTCCGCCGATGAAGAACCTGACGCGGCACGAGGCGACCACGCGAGCCCGGGCCCTGACCGTCGAGTCGTACGACGTGCACCTCGTGCTCGGCGAGGACGAGGCGTTCGAGAGCACGACGACCGTGCGCTTCCGCAGCACCGCGGCGGAGACGTTCCTCGAGCTCGACGGCGAGCTGCTCGAGCTCACCGGTGCGACGGCAGGACCGCAGCAGGGCAACCGGATCCCGCTGTCGGGACTGGGCGGCGAGCACGAGGTGACGGTCCGCGCCCGCTGCTCGACGACCCGCACCGGCGAGGGGCTGCACCGCTTCGTGGACCCCGCCGACGGGCTCGTCTACCTGTGGGGGCAGAGCTTCCTCGACGACGCGCAGCGCGTCTTCGCGTGCTTCGACCAGCCGGACCTGAAGGCCGTCGTCCGGCTGACGGTGGACGCGCCCGCGGGGTGGACGGTGGTCGGCAACGCGCGCGGCCACCGGGAGGGCGACCGCTGGACCTTCGCGCCGACCGAGCGGATCAGCACCTACCTGTTCACGGTCGCCGCCGGACCGTGGCACAGCACCC
>SCVJ01000066.1 GCA_004322425.1 Chitinophagaceae bacterium | reverse complement strand
GGCGATCAGGCGGGGGAGCGCTCCACCCTTGGCCTGCAGATGCTGGATATCGCGCGGCGACAACTGATCAAGATAGGATGGACGGGAAGTTCCGCGGCTTGCCCGACATCCTGGCGGACGTCGCGACCAAGACCGCGGGCATGAGCGAATCGCAGAAGGCCGCGAAGCTCGAGAGCATCTTCGGTGCGAAGGCGGCGGGTGGGCTCAACATCGTCATGGAAGCCCTGTCGAAGGGCGTGAAGGACGCCGCGGGCAATACGCTCACGGGTGCCGCCGCCGTCGAAGAGCTTCGCAAGCAGATGCAGAACTCCGGGGGCGCGGCCGACAGCATGGCGAGCGCGATGGGCGGTGGCTTCCTTGGGGCTCTCAAGGAAATCAAGGCGTCCTTCAGCTCCCTCGGCGAAGAGCTCGGCGAGGGCTTCGGCAACGCGCTCGCCCCCATCCTGCGCGGCATCGCGCAGGTTGCTCGAGGCATCACGAGCTTCATCAAGCTGATTCCCGGCCCCGTGAAGACGGCGCTCGCTGGGCTCGCGCTTGCGGGCGCCACCTTCCTCACCTTCGCCGGTGGCGTGGTCGCTGCCACGGGTGCGGTCATGGGGCTCATCGCAGCGAAGGCAGTTCTCATCGCTGCGCTCAAGGTCATCGGCGTGGTGCTGGCCGCCACCGCGGCGGTCATGCTCCCGCTCATCCTGCTGTCGGCCGGGCTCTACGTGGCCTGGACGAACAACATCGGCGGCATCGCGGACAAGGTGACCGGCTGGCTCAAGAAGATTCAGCTCGCCTTCGAGGCGGTGCAGCAACTCTTCTCGACTGGGCAGTTCTCGGGCGACGTGCTCGCCGAGCTCAACAACGGCAACGAGGGCATCAAGAACTTCGCCATCACGTTGTTCGTGTGGTTCAACCGCATCAAGAACTTCTTCGTTGGGTTCGGCACCGGCTTCTCCGCCGCCATCGACGCCGCGGCACCCACCATCGACAGGTTCATCAAGGCACTCGAGCGCCTGTTCGCCGCCTTCATGCCGGCGAAGGAAGCGCCCGACGAGGCGAAGGCGAAGTTCGAGGCGTTCGGCGCAGCCGGCGCGCGTGTGGGGGACGCGCTTGGGAAGGTGTTCGACTTCCTGCTCTCCGCCATCACCGCTGTCATCGACGTCACCACGGGCATCGTCGAGGGCTTCTCCGCCGCGACCTCTGTGGGTGGCGGGCTCACGGGCATCATCACGACCCTCTCGCTGGTCTTCACCGACGTCGTCAACGCGCTCACGGGGACCGAGGCAGCGACTGCCGACACGGCGAGCGGGTGGCAGACCCTCGGCAACGTGGTCGGCTTCGTCGCGGGCCTCGTCGTCCAGGCCATCCAGTTGATGGTGACCCAGTGGGCCATCATGGCGGGCGTCGTCTCTGGTGTGGTGGGGGCCATCCGCTCCTACCTCATGAGCATCTTCAACGTCGTCATCAACGTCGTGAACCTCATTGCCGACGCG
>SCVJ01000065.1 GCA_004322425.1 Chitinophagaceae bacterium | reverse complement strand
GTCCGCCAGGTGCCTTTGGCCCGTTGTCTGGCGTCAACTAGAAAGACCGGTGGCGACAACTAGAATGGCCGATCGGGCTGGCCAACTGTATATACAATTAGCAGGGAGGGGAAGACGACCAGGGGGGTCAAGAGAGAGAGAGAGAGAGAGAGAGAGAGAGAGAGTCAGGTTGGCCACAGCTCGTCGAGGGCGAGTGGCTCGTCGCAGTGAGGGCAGGGCACGCCCAGGCCGACCCGCCGGCAGGGGCGCTGGCAATCAGCGCACCACTGGTCCCCAATCTGCCGGCCTTCGCAGACACCGCACTCGTAGATCGTGGCGAGCTTCGGCGTGCGCTTCGGCAACGCCGCCAAGGTCTGTGGTTTGCGCTCACGCCAGGCGGCCTGCCGGCAGCGGTCCGAGCAATAGCGCCGCCGGCCGGAGGCCCCGAAGGGCTGCCCGCAGATCGGGCACCCTATCGTTACGCTATCGTTACGCGACGGCATCTCAGCCACGCTCTCCCTCCTGGTCTCCCTGACGGGGCGGCGCTTCGCTCTGCTGCTGCCGCGCGATGGCCTCTTGGGCCCGGTAGCTCTCCAGGCTCATGAGGTCGAGGATCACCGAGTGGTGCACCACCCGGTCGATCGCCGCCATCGTCGTCATCGGGTCCTTGAAGATGCGATCCCACTCCGAGAACATGAGATTCGTGGTAATCGCCACGCTGCGCCGCTCGTAGCGCTCGGCCAACAGCGTGAAGAGCACCTCCATCTCGTCCCGGTCGTGCTGGACATAGCCGATGTCGTCCAACGCCAGCAGGGCGAATCGGTCCAGCTGTGCCAGCATCTGGGGCAGCCGCAGCTCCCGCTTGGCGACCAGGAGCCGCTGGACGAGGCTGGCCGTCGATGTCCATAGGACCGGGTGGCCCCTTTGGATGAGCTCGTGGCCGATCGCTGCGACCAGGTGGCTCTTGCCCACCCCGGGCTTGCCCGCGGCCACGATGTTGATCGCCTCATCCAAGAACGCGCCGCTGCGCAATCGCTCGACCTGCAGCTGAATGGCCGCCGGGAAGCGACCGAGCTCGAGCAGGTCGAACGTCTTCTCCAGCGGTAAGCCCGATTGCCGGCGGAAGCGGGCTTGCCGGTGCTCATCGCGCTGGCTGTGTTCCGCCTGCACCAGCTCGTAGAGGAACGCCTCGTGCGTGAGGTTGGCCTTAGCCGCCTTCAGCGCGAGGTCGGCAAAGGTGTCCGCCATCGCCGGCAGCTTCAGTCCGTGGAGCATCGCCGCCAGCTCGGCCTGCCGATCGACCGCTGCCGCTCCGCCTCGCCTGCGTTCAGCCATGCCGGCTACCGCTGGCCAGCAGCCGGTCATAGACACCAAGGTTGATCTCGGGGTTTGTCAGCTCCGGGATGAGCGGCGGTCCAGGCTCTCGGACGAGCTGCCGCACGGCATCGAAGGTTGGCGCCTGGCGGGACTCGGCCACCAGCCCGAGTGCCGCTTCGACATCGCCTTCCGAGGTCGAGGCGGCGAGATGGAGGATGCGCAGGTACTCGCGATCGGCCAGCGCTGGAAGCTCGCGCACGAGGACGTCGTAGGCCGCACGGAAGGCGAGGCTGGGAAAGAGCTCCTCGCGGTAGTGGTAATTCGCGAAGGCGCCGGGCTTACGCACCAGCGACCAGATGACGTGGCGGTAGTCGATGCGGTGCTTGCCCTCACCGATGAGCCTGGGCATCGTCAGGAGGTGCGTCGCGCCGTGGTAGAGCTCGACGCTTTCCGAGCGCACGCGCACCGTCACGCTTCGCCCGATGAGGCGTGAGGGAACCGTGTAGGTGTTCCGCAGCACGCGGATGGTGCTGAAAGGCGTCACCACCACACGCACCTCGCGGCAGAGGTCGAGCGGCCTGACGGGAAGCGGACGGAGGACGCGCTGCTCTTCCTGCCAGCGCTTCTGACGGGTGAGATTGCGCCGCCGGACGAGGTCGTGGAGGAAACGGAGGTAGGCGGCGCGGCTGGGGAAGTCACGGCTGCCCCGCACGCGAAGGGCCTGGTCGACGGCCGTCTTCAGGCGGTAATGCGATTGCTCGACATCCCCGTTTTCATGCGCAACGCCGGCGGTATTGGTGGTGCCCGCGACGCCGTAGTGGGCCATGAGGGCGTCGTAGCGCTCGGTGGCCTGAACCCGCCCCTCGGCGTCCAGTGGCTTGTACGCTGCGCTCAGGTGGTCCGTGCGATGCTGCTCGGGCACCCCTCCGAGCTCCCAGAGACACGCCTCGAAGCCTTCGGCCAGTGCCTCGAACGTCTCCGAGAGGCACACTTGCACGGCCTCCACGTTCGAATAGGTGAACACCAGGTGATAGACCATGTGCGGGAAGGCGACCCCGCCGATGCTCACCTGCAGGTCGTTCATGTGGGTGAAGTCGGACTGTGCCATGTTGCCCGGCCGATGCTTCTGCGCGAACATCACTTCGCGCGATGGCCCATGCTGCATCCGCCAGAGGGCGATCTGGCGCTGCAGCGTCCGCAGCTGGCCCTCCTGGTAGCGCTCCGGCTGTCGCTCACAGAGGAGGCCGAAGAGCGTGCTGACTTGTAGCGCGTCATCAAGCCCGAGCTGCTCGATGACCCAGGGCCAGTCGTCGCTGAAGGGATTGGGCCGCGTGCGGTAGCTCCGCGGGTCTTGGCTCTCACTGGGAAGCTTGGCCCGCTGCTCGTAGCGCCGAGCGGTGCGAACACTCATCCCCGCCCGCGCTGCCGCCTGCTCCTGCGTCTTGCCCTTGCCACGCTCGCGTCTGAACACAAGGACCTCCGCGTCGTTCTTCATGGCCGCCCCCTTCCCGGAGACCACCATGCCTCGCCGACCTCCGCGAGGTCCTCAACCGGCCATTCTAGTTGTCGCCACCCGCAGTTCTAATTGTCGCCAATCAATCTCCTTCAGGGGCCAGGAGTACTTGGTCGGCAGGGGCCTGAAAGGGATGTCGGTCGCGTTGCGAGAGAGCAAAGAAGAAGGGGCCTGGGACGTGTTCTTCCTGCACCAATGGCTGAGGAAGATCGAACTGCGGCGGAAGGCATGAGTCACGGGGCCGGGCAGCGGTGCTCGCTGGTAAGGGGAGGCGGCCAGCAACGGCAATCGCTGGCGCCGGCGCCAGCCTCGGCCTGGCCGACTTCGGCGAGCGCGATATGCCTGAGGAGCCGTGGCGTAACGATGGCGTAACGATAGCCTGCCTGCAGTCGCGAAGCCGTTGGGTCCTCGGGACGGCAGCCGCGGTTGCCATTCGTGGCGACCGCTCGCCGTCAGACCCAATCTCGCCATTGCCGGCTTCGACGAGCTCATGGGACAGAGAGAGCGGCATGCTCGAGGAGCCGTGGC
>SCVJ01000244.1 GCA_004322425.1 Chitinophagaceae bacterium | reverse complement strand
ACCCTCGAGCTGACCGAGGACCAGCAGACCCTGCAGAAGTGGCTGCACGAGTTCTCGGAGAACGTCGTCCGCCCCGCGGCGTCGGAGTGGGACGAGCGCGAGGAGACGCCCTGGCCGATCATCCAGGAGGCGGCCAAGGCGGGCATCTACTCGCTGGACTTCTTCGCCAGCGCGTGGGGTGACGACAGCGGCATCAGCCTCCCCATCACGATGGAGGAGCTGTTCTGGGGCGACGCCGGCATCGGCCTGTCGATCGTCGGCACGACGCTCGGCGTCGCGGGGATCCTGTCCAACGGCACGCTCGACCAGATCGGCGAGTGGGTGCCGCAGTGCTTCGGCGACGAGAACGACGTCAAGCTCGCCGCCCTCGCGGTGTCCGAGCCCAATGCCGGATCCGACGTGTCCAGCATGAAGACCACCGCCGTCTACGACGAGGCCAAGGACGAGTGGGTCCTCAACGGCGTCAAGACCTGGATCACCAACGGCGGCATCGCCGACGTGCACGTCGTCGTCGCGACGGTCGACGCCGAGCTCAAGGCGCGCGGCCAGGCGTCCTTCGTCATCGGGCCGGAGTTCAAGGGCAAGGGCCTCTCGCAGGGGCAGAAGTTCAAGAAGCACGGCATCCGCGCCAGCCACACCAGCGAGGTCGTCCTCGACAACTGCCGGCTCCCCGGCTCGGCGCTGCTCGGCGGCAAGGAGGCGCTCGACCAGCGCCTGGCCCGCGCCCGTGAGCGCGCCGCGGCGATCGCCCGGGGCGAGAAGCTCGACCGCTCCCGCGTCAAGGGGGGCCAGGCAGCGATGGCGACCTTCGAGGCGTCGCGCCCCGCCGTCGGCGCGCAGGCCGTCGGCATCGCCCGCGCGGCCTACGAGTACGCCCTCGAGTACGCCAAGACCCGCGAGCAGTTCGGCCGCCCGATCGTCGAGAACCAGGGCATCGCGTTCATGCTCGCCGACATGAAGACCAAGCTCGACGCGAGCCGCCTGCTCGTCTGGCGCGCCGCCTGGATGGGCAAGAACAACGTCCCGTTCACGGCCGGCGAGGGCTCGATGAGCAAGCTCTTCGCC
>SCVJ01000243.1 GCA_004322425.1 Chitinophagaceae bacterium | reverse complement strand
ACGTCCTTGGGCACGTCCACCACCACGGGGCCAGGGCGGCCGGTGCGGGCGATGTGGAAGGCCTTCTTCATCGTGACGGCCAGATCGGCCACGTCCTTGACGAGGAAATTGTGTTTGACGATCGGGCGGGTGATGCCGACGGTGTCGCACTCCTGGAAGGCATCCAGGCCGATCGCGGGCGTGGGCACCTGACCGGTGATAATCACCATGGGGATCGAATCCATGTAGGCCGTGGCGATGCCGGTGATGGCATTGGTCACGCCGGGGCCGGAGGTCACCAGGGCTACACCGACGTCGCCGGTGGCGCGTGCATAGCCGTCAGCAGCGTGGACGGCAGCCTGTTCGTGGCGCACGAGCACGTGCTCGATGGTGTCCTGCTTGTACAGGGCGTCGTAAATATAGAGAACCGCACCACCCGGATAACCCCACATGTACTTGACGCCTTCAGCCTGAAGACAGCGCACGAGGATGTCGGACCCGTTGAGGATCTCGCCGGAGGGGGATTGAGCGTGGGCGTCGGCCGAGCCGGCGCGGCGGATATCCGCAGGAGACATGTCCATGATTGAAAGAACCTTTCCGAATTTCTCTAACGAAAAACGATCGGTGCCCCTCTACATCGCCACAGCTTTAGGGGCTGCGACAACAGCACTGCGGCAACGGATTGCCAGCGTGCTCGCCCTTGTGAGGCGGATTTGGAGCCTGCGCGGCCTGCCACTGATGCCGATTAGGCAAACAGACTCAGGCCAGATCGAGATGGCGCAAAGACGAACATTATCGCATCCCTTCGCGTCAATTCAAGCAGACCCTGAGATGCAAAGCTTCACATTCACGTGTCAATGCCATAATCCGCCCGCGAAATGGCTCGCCCATCGGCTCATTCGGTCTTGACTCCCCTGCCCAGTCCCTCCTTCGAAGAAGAACTCAACGAGTTCCTGAAAAGCGTTGAGCGACGTGCGTTCAAACGCACGGTCTATGCCGTGCGCGATGAAGAAGCCGCCCTGGACATCGTGCAGGACGCCATGATCCGCCTGACCCAGAGCTACTCGGACCGCCCCTCGAACGAGTGGCCCATGCTGTTCCAGCGCATCCTGTCCAACGCCACGCTGGACTGGTTTCGACGCCAGAAAGTTCGCAA
>SCVJ01000242.1 GCA_004322425.1 Chitinophagaceae bacterium | reverse complement strand
GTCGGCCGGCAGGGAGTCGGCGGTGCCCGCGTCGAGGGCGTCCCAGTCCTGCGGCTGCCCGCCGAAGGCGGCGACCACCGCGTCGAGGTGGGCCCGGGTGGTCGTCTCGTCGACGCTGATGCCGACCGTGCCCTCGTCGACGAAGCGGAGGTCGATGCCCCGCTCCGCGGCCGCGTCCACCACGGCGCGCGCGCGGCCGGGGACGTCCACGGTGAGGGTGTCGAAGAAGGCGCCGTGCCGTACGCCCTCCCCCAGCGCCGCAGCGAGCAGCGCGGCGAAGCGGTGCGTGCGGAGCGCGATGTCCCTGAGGCCGTCTGGCCCGTGGTAGCAGGCGTACATGCCCGCCATCACGGCGAGCAGCACCTGCGCGGTGCAGATGTTGCTGGTCGCCTTCTCGCGGCGGATGTGCTGCTCGCGGGTCTGCAGGGCCAGCCGGTAGGCGGGGTGGCCGTCAGCGTCGACGGAGACGCCGACCAGCCGGCCGGGCATGGTCCGCTCGAGGCCGTGCCGGACGGACATGAAGCCGGCGTGCGGGCCGCCGTAGCCGAGCGGGACGCCGAAGCGCTGGCTGCTGCCGACGGCGACGTCGGCGCCGAGCTCGCCCGGGCTCGTGATCAGGGTGAGCGCGAGCAGGTCGGTGGCCATCGTGACGATCGCGCCGCGCTCGTGGGCGGCCTCGACCAGCGCACGCGGGTCGCGGACGACACCGCTCGAGGCGGGGTACTGCAGCAGCACGCCGAAGACGTCGCCGTCGGGCAGGCCCGTCGACAGGTCGACCACCCGCACGTCGATGCCGAGCGGCACGGCGCGGGTCTGCACCACGGCGATCGTCTGCGGGTGGCAGTCGGCGTCGACGAGGAACGCCGCGCCGGCCGGGGCCTTGCTGCTGCGCCGGGCCAGCGTCATCGCCTCGGCCGCGGCGGTCCCCTCGTCGAGCAGGCTGGAGCCGGCGATCGGCAGGCCGGTCAGGTCGGTGACGACGGTCTGGAAGTTGAGCAGCGCCTCGAGCCGGCCCTGGCTGATCTCGGGCTGGTACGGCGTGTAGGCGGTGTACCAGGCCGGGTTCTCCAT
>SCVJ01000240.1 GCA_004322425.1 Chitinophagaceae bacterium | reverse complement strand
GCAGCGCCGGCCGGAGGAGGGCGAGACCGCTCCGGTCACGCCCGCTCCCGGCCCGGCCGGCGACGGTGCGCCCGTCGAGGCCGTGACCGCCGCGGTCGACGCGAGCGCCCCGAGCGCTCCGTCCGGCGAGCAGACCACCCCCGCCGCCCCGCAGCCGGCCGCCGACCCGGCGCCCGCCCCGGAGCGCCCGGCGCCCGAGCACGTGACCCCCGCGGCCCCCCAGCCCGAGCCCGCCGCGCAGCCCGAGTCCGGTGCGCCCGCCGCCGTACCGCCCACCTCGGATCCCGACGCGTAGGACATCGCCACCCGACCGGGGGAATCCGCACGCCGTGGATGCGGTTCACTTCGGAGGCCGACCCGATACATGGCCCCCGGTCCCAACTCAGTCGCTTCGAGCGACGCACCGCCGTGAGGCGACCTGACGGGAAGGCACGCGACAGCCGCTCCGGGCGACCGGGGCGGCTCTCGTGTTTCATGGACCACCTGCCGAAGGAGTCGACGTGAGCACCGAGCGACCGCCCCGCTGCCGGCCGCTGCCCGCGCACGTCGTGGAGGCGGTGGCCGCCGTCGAGCCGTTCGCCTCGCACCCCGAGGTGCTCGACCGGCTGGACGCCGCGCTCGCGACCCTGCCGCCGGCTGAGCGGGCCGCGGTGGTGGCCGCCGTCGGCTACGGCGAGGGCGCGGTGGGTGCCGCGATGGAGCTCGAGGTGGAGACGGGTGACGCCGAGGCGCTGGCCCGCAACGGGCTGCAGCTGCTGCGCGCCGCGCTGGCCGACCTGGAGCCGTAGGTGGACACGGCCAGCTGCAGCGTCTGCGGCACCACGGTCGAGGGCGATCCGCCGCTGACCTGGTCGGCGTCGACGGGTCCGCGCGGACGCACGCTGGTCTGCGACCGGTGCACCCGCGACAACGTCCGCTCGATCGAGGCCAAGCTCGACGAGGAGTGGTGGTGAGCCTCCCCGAGATCCGGGCCGGCGTCTGGCGGCACTGGAAGGGCAAGGACTACCTGGTCCTCGGCCTGGGTCACGACGCCGACGTCGAGGACCGCGTGGTGGTGGTCTACGTCCCGCTGTACGAACGGCGAGCCGTGGGCCGGGCACGTCGTACAGCGGG
>SCVJ01000241.1 GCA_004322425.1 Chitinophagaceae bacterium | reverse complement strand
TGGACCTCAAGTTATATCCATCCTAACTGGTATCTGGGAGGCAGCCGGATATCCTTGGTCCACACGGCTGAAAGCCTTACTGCCTCTGTGGATGCCTTGGGTGCGCAAACGCTTCTCACTCACCCCCAAGATCGAACGCCAGCTTTTGTCCATCAGCCCCAGGACTATCGATCTGAGGCTCAAAAACAGAAAGATCCAGCTCAAAAAGAAGCTCTACGGCTGCACCAAACCAGCAACCCTCTTAAAGCACCATATCCCCACCAAGACCGACTCCTGGGATGTCACCACGCCAGGCTTTACCGAAGTAGATTTAGTCTCCCATTGCGGCAACTCGGCCGATGGAGAGTTTATCCATTCCCTCAATATGACTGACATCCACACCACTTGGGTAGAGAGCCGGGCCGTGATGGGAAAAGGCCAGATAGGGGTGCTGCTTGCCATGCAGGAGATCGAGCAGGCCCTGCCCTTTAAACTCTTAGGCATCGATTCCGACAATGGCTCAGAGTTCATCAACTACCACTTGAAAGCCTACTGTGACCATGAAAGGATCCAGTTCACCCCAGGACATCCCTACAAGAAGGATGACAACGCCCATATTGAATAGAAAAACTGGACCCATGTCCGTAAAATCTTCGGCTACCTGCGCTATGACTGCCCACAAGCTCTACCATGAACGATCTCTACCGTAATGAGCTCAGGCTCTTGCAGAATCTCTTTCTTCCCTCGATGAAGCTTGTCCGTAAGGTCCGAGTAGGCTCCAAGCTTAAACGGCTCTATGACAATCCTAAGACTCCCTTTGAGCGTGTCTCAGCCTGCCCCCAAGCAGATCCCATCAAAGTAGCAGAACTCAAAAAGCTCAAGGATGGCACAGACCCCTTTAAACTGGCCAAGACCTTTGAGCAAAAACTTGATTGTATCTATCAGATGGCAAACCACCGTGTCAGTCCCAAGACTCAATAGAGAGAGTCAAAGACAAACAAGCCATTAACTCGCAGGCGGCGGTCCGATTGTTGTGGAAATTAGAAAAGGCGTATTCTCTCGGTATCCCAAAAAAGAATCTGGCTCGTGGCAAGAGTCAGACCGAGGAGGAACA
>SCVJ01000031.1 GCA_004322425.1 Chitinophagaceae bacterium | reverse complement strand
GCTAAAAAAATTAAAACTATATTCAAATAAAATGTACCGCCTTTTAGTACTAAAAAGAATTTTAGAAAATATTATCCTATTCCCATTTATTTTATTGGGACGGCTTTTTGCATTGATGAAACCACTTAAGAAAGAATACAATGTATTTTTCTTTTTCCCATTTTATCATACGGGCGGTGCAGAAAATGTCCATGCCCAAATTTCGAAGGCTACAGGGGGCAGCAATTCTATTATCTTGTTTACCCGCAAGTCGGCTGACTCAAGATACATGATACAATTTCAAGATAGTAAATGCGACATCAAAAATATCTCAGCATTTACAGACAATAAATGGTTGTACTTTTTGAACTTAATTTTTCGTGGAATCATTTCTGGCTATATAAATAAACAAAAGAAAAAAACAATTGTATTCAATGGTCAATGCAATTTTGGCTATAAATTAAGTCCTTGGGTGAAAAAAAATATAACACAAGTAGAACTCATCCATTCATTCAATAGTTTTTCATACATCAGAATCCCCTTTATTCAATTTTACAGAAAAACAATAATGATTAGCAGAAAAAGTATTGAAGATCATCGGCTTTTATATAATCGTTATAGAATTCCAGAAGTTTATTTTGAAAATATTACTTATATTCAAAATGGAATTTCAATTTCCAAATACGAACAAATAAAAAAAGAAGCCAATAACAAATTAACCGTTTTATATTCAGGAAGAGGCAGTAAAGAAAAAAGAATTCATTTATTTGCACAAATAGCACAAGTAATTAATACCCAATTTCCAGAAATCCAATTTGAAATATTGGGTGACGTATCGAACTATTTAGATATCTCCAATTTTTCATTTATCAAATTTTGGGGCAACCAATTTGACGATGAAAAAATTAATTCGATTTACCAAAATGCAAATATTCTTTTACTAACTTCCGATACAGAAGGATTTCCATTAGTTATTATGGAAGCCATGGCAGCGAGTTGTGCCATAATTTCAACTCCGATTGGCGACATCCCCTTACATATTAGAAATGAAGAAAATGGTTTTTTATTGCAAAGTGTTACTAATGAGAAATTAATAATTGAAGAATCCGTTAGCTTTATTTTAAGACTACACCGAGAGAAAGAATTACTAAACCAAATTGCAAACACTAATTTTATATACGCGCAAGCAAAGTTTGGATTGAAAGATTTTAAAACTGCGTATAGAAATTTATTTTCCGATTTAAAAAATTAATAGAAGTGAAATTATTTGGATTTGTAATGATTACTTATAATCGACCGGCTGATACACTTGCTTTGCTGCAAAGTATCAGTTTGTTGAATCAAAAAGATGAATTACTACAAGAAGTAATTATTGTCAACAATGCATCAACAGAAAACTATTCACTAGTTACCAACTTCATTGACTCAAACAAACATATTCCGTTTCATTATTTTGAAGCAACAGAAAATTTAGGTGTTTCAAAAGGAAGAAATTTTGCTATCTCAAAAACTACTGCTCCAATTTTAATTGTTGTTGATGATGATACTGTCATTCAAACAAAAGACAGCCTTGTTCAATTAAAAAAAACTTTCGATCAAAAATTGGCAGAAAGACCAACAGCTGTAGTAGCTTTTAAAGTTTTGTACGCAGATACTTTGGCCATACAAAAAACAGCATTCCCTCATAAAAATTTTGACGAATACAAAAACAAAACAACATTTGAAACCTATTATTATCCCGGCTGCGCTCATGCTATAAAAAAAGATGTGTTTGAAAAAGCAGGTGGCTATCCAACTGATTTTTTTTATGGAATGGAAGAATACGATCTTTCCTTTCGAATATTAAATGCTGGATTTTCAATAATTTATTCAGATACAGTTGTTCTACTTCATAAAGAATCGCCATTGGGCCGAACTCCCAAAAAAGAGCAACTACAAATGATGTGGTTAAATAAATCAAAAGTAGCTTGGCGATATCTGCCAAGCATTTATTTTTACTCAACCACTTTTTTATGGTCTTTATTTTACTTACAAAAAACCAAATTTGATTTTATGGGTTTCTGGATAGGTTGGAAGAAAATAGCAAGCATTCCATTCATAGAAAAGAGGAATGAGATTAGCGCGAAAACATTACAATACTTAAAAATTATAAAAGCTCGACTTTGGTACTAAAGTCCATTCTTGCATGTTTTTAATAAACTATTTTACTCAATTAGGAAAAGATATACTTATCAGATTTCCAAGAAATATTTTCAATCTGTGGAAATTTTATAGCGATTGGCTTCGCTTTAAAAAGTGCAGTGATAATAGATTTACGACTACTTTGAAAGATTTACATCCATGCCTTTCTGATAAAACAACTTTAACACCATTTGATCAACATTATATTTATCATCCCGCTTGGGCTGCACGAATTCTTGCAAAAACAAAACCCGAATATCATGTAGATATATCATCACTATTAAATTTCAGCACCATTGTTTCTGCATTTGTTCCGGTTAAGTTTTATGATTATCGTCCTGCACATTTATCTCTCACTAATTTAGAATTGGGGCACGCCGATTTAAAAAATCTTTTTTTTGAAAGCAATTCCATTTCGTCATTGTCGTGCATGCACACCATTGAACATATTGGACTGGGACGCTATGGTGATGAACTTGATCCACTCGGCGATTTAAAATCTATTGCAGAATTAAAAAGAGTTGTAAAGCCTAATGGCAATTTATTAATCGTTGTACCCGTTGGTAAACCCAAGATTGCTTTCAATGCACATCGCATTTACAGCTTCGAACAGATTTTGGAATATTTTTCTCCATTTAGTTTAGCGGAATTTTCTTTGATTCCCGATTATGGTGGTTTGATAAATAACGCCAATCCAGAATTAGTACAATTTCAATCCTATGGTTGCGGTTGTTTTTGGTTTAAAAAAAATGAATCCAATGTTTAAAGTAGGCACAACAAATGAATCGGAAAGAGTAAAATGGATTGAGAAAACTCTTAAAAATATTCCTGCTGGATTAACAATTCTCGATGCTGGAGCGGGTGAATGTCAGTTTAAAAAATATTGTTCACATTTAAATTATATCGCACAAGATTTTGCACAATATAAAGGCGAAGGAAATATTGGACTTCAAACTGGAAATTGGGATAATACTCAATTAGATATAATTTCAGACATTACAGCAATTCCTTTGCCAGAAAATGCAGTAGATGCAATTATGTGCACGGAAGTGCTGGAACATATTCCTGATCCTGTTGCAGCAATTAAGGAATTTAATCGGTTGTTAAAACCCAATGGTTATTTACTGATTACGGCGCCGTTTACCAGTCTCACACATTTTGCTCCTTATCATTTTGCATCTGGATTGAGTCGATTTTTTTATGAAAAACATTTAGTAGGAAATGGCTTTGAAATAATTGAATTGAAATTAAATGGAAATTTTTTTGAATTTGTAGCGCAGGAAAATCGTCGTATCAAAACTGTCGCATCCAAATATGCCTTTTTCAAATTGAATATTTTTCATCGCATATTGATTCATTTGAATCTATTGTTATTACAACGACTTTCGAAAAAAGATACTGGCTCGTCTGAGTTGCTTTGTTATGGCATTCATGTTTTTGCAAGAAAAAAATGATTATTGTAAATATCATAGGAGGATTAGGAAATCAACTGTTCCAATACGCCGTGGGCAAAGCAATTGCCACGAAGCATTGCATCGACTTAAAACTGGATGTTTCAAAATTTACTGAACCTCAACTACGAAATTTTGATTTATTGAATTTCAATCTCAATATTAATTTTGCAACAACAACTGAAATACAACGTTACCAACCTCAAAATAAATTTCAAAAAATTATACACTTATTAACTCCTCACAAATGGCGAACCTTTTATAAAGAAAAACATTTTCATTTTGACAAACGTATTTTGGATTTTGGAAAAAATATCTATTTAAAAGGATATTTTCAGTCGGAACAATATTTTTCATCATACAAAAAACAATTTCAGATTGACTTAATAATTAAAGACGAAGTACTAACAAAAGTTAAAGAATTAGGGGAAGTTTTAAAAATTTCAAATTCCGTATCTGTACATTTTCGTCGCGGAGATTTTGCTACAAAATCTGAAACATTACTCTATCACGGAATTCTTGAAGCTGATTATTATCTCCAAGCAATCGAAATAATTAAGTCAAAAATTGAAACCCCAAGTTTTTATTTTTTTTCTGACGATATTCAGTGGGTAAAAGAAAATTTCCAACTTCCCGGTGCTGTTTATGTTTCAGAAAATTTGTCGAAAAACCATATAGAAGATTTGTACTTGATGAGCTGTTGCCGTCATAATATTATTGCCAACAGTAGTTTTAGCTGGTGGGGTGCTTGGCTTAATAAAAATGTCGATAAAATTGTAATTGCCCCCCAACATTGGTTCAATAAAGGGCCGAAGGATACACAGGATTTAATTCCGGATAGTTGGATAAAAATATAATTGTACTTATTTACGAATGCTTTTCAGAAAATAGTTCAACGCATTTTTTTTGTCATCCGTTAGTTGATAGCTCATATTTTTAGTATAATATTCTTTTAATGAGTAAAGAGAAAATGGATGTGCTGCAACAATTTCATCAAGGTGGTTTAACCCCAATGCGTTTGCATTATTCAACATCGTAATAAATTCAGTCGAAAAAACTTGACGACTAATCCATGCTGCAAAAACAAAAGGAAATCCAGTAGCTTTTTTCCACTCCGTTCCCAAATCAATTGAAAATTTTGAAATAAGTCGTTGTTCAAAAGCACGATCGCCAATAACCAAACCGGCTGTTGTGCCATTAAGTTTTGATCGATAAGAATCATCTTGAGTATTTATCAATTCAGGATTTATTTTCCAATATTCTCGAATCAACCATTTCAATAATTCAACCGATGTCCTACTTTGATAATCTAAATAAATAGTACGAATTTCTTCCAAAGGAACTTCGCTAAAAAGACAAACAGTAGCTGCAGCTTCATTTGCAGCAATACAATAATCACCAACAAGTTGATAATCTGGAACATCAGTGATGGCAGCAATCGGCAACAATCCAAGATCTATTTTATTATCGAGTAGCATTTGTGCTAATCGTGCAGGTGTTTCTTCAATAAGTTCTATTTGCTGAGAAATGGGTGGAAATTTTAACCCGTAAATTAAAGGTCTTGTATTTAGATAACTTACAATTCCTACTCGTATCTTGTTCAATTGAGTTATTTTTGTTGAGCAAAGATAATTGCAGCATTACCAAAAATCAAAACATGGAATTAACTGCTTTAACTGCTATTTCGGCTATTGATGGAAGATACCGAAAACAAGTTCAACAATGTAGTACCTATTTTTCTGAATTTGCTTTAATGAAGTATCGTGTTCAAGTGGAAATTGAATACTTACTTTTTTTAAACGAGAAAAAATATTTTAACCTTTCTAAAAAAGTTCAAAAGCATCTTAAAAAAATTAGTTTAAATTTTTCAATTGCCGATGCGAAAAAAATAAAAGGTATTGAAGCGGTGACGAATCACGATGTGAAAGCTGTTGAATACTTTATCAAAGAAGAGTTGAAAAAAGTGGGCGCTACTAGTATTATCGAATGGGTTCATTTTGGACTTACATCACAAGACATAAATAATACTGCAATTCCGCTTTCTTGGAAACAAGCTATAGTTTTTTCGTACTTGCCTTCTTTGTTAAACTTAAATAAACAATTGACGCTGTTGGCAAAATCTTGGAAAAATATTCCATTGCTTGCACATACACACGGCCAACCTGCAAGCCCAACGCTGCTTGGAAAAGAAATGATGGTTTTTGTAGAACGGGTGGAAAATCAAATTGATCTTTTAATCAACATTCCTTTTACGGCAAAATTTGGAGGAGCCACAGGAAATTTCAATGCTCATGTTGTTGCTTTCCCAAAAACAGATTGGAGAAAATTTGCTAATGAATTTGTTGCTAAAAAATTAGGATTAACACGTATTCAGTTTTCAACTCAAATTGAGCATTATGATAATTTGGCTGCTCATTTTGACAATATGAAAAGAATCAATACAATTCTGATTGATTTTTGTAGAGATATGTGGGCTTACATTTCCATGAATTATTTCAAACAGCAAATTAAAAAAGGCGAAGTAGGTTCTTCCGCTATGCCACACAAAGTAAATCCGATTGATTTTGAAAATGCTGAAGGCAATTTAGGAATTGCGAATGCCTTGTTTGAACATCTTTCAGCAAAACTTCCTATTTCAAGATTGCAACGAGATCTAACAGATTCAACAGTTCTGCGAAATATTGGTGTACCCTTTGCACATACGATGCTGGCTTTCCGATCTATCGAAAAAGGAATGAGCAAATTAATTGTTAACGAAGTTGCAATCCTCCAAGATTTAGAAAATAATTGGGCAGTAGTGGCAGAAGCGATTCAAACTATTTTGCGAAGAGAAAACTATCCAAATCCGTATGAAGCACTAAAGCAGCTTACTCGAGGAAAAGAAAAAATTGATCAACAAACATTACATATGTTTATTGAAACATTATCTGTTAGCACAAAGGTTAAACAAGAACTTAAAAAAATTACTCCGCACAATTATACTGGCGTTACCGCAAACTATTAAAATACTTTTCTTTGGTTAATTGAAAACGAATTACTTCTTTTTCTTCTTCCCAAAAATTTTTCTCTATTACAAATCCAGATTTGAGTATTACATTCAAAGAAGCTGAGTTCGCGCATTCACAATTGGCAAACAAGATCTCTAATCCAATTGTTTCAAAAGCATGTTTAATCCCACATTCGGCAATTTCTGTTGCATAACCGTTGCCCCAATATTGTGGTATTAATGAATAACCCAATTGAATATCGCTGGAATTTTCAATGGGAAACACAGCCATCAATCCAATAAACTCATCGTTTGATTTTAACGTAACAGCCCACCCGCTTTGGTTTGGATAAACTGAATACTTTTCAATTATTTCTTGTAACCGCTTATTACTTTCCTCTTTTGTGCCAACAGGGCGGATATACCGCATCACATCTTCGTTTCCGTTTAAAAGAAATAAATTGTCTTCATCCTCATTTGTAAGTCTTCTAATGTTCAGACGTTCTGTTTCAAATATTTTCACTTTGAAGCTTTATGTATTTCACTGGAAAAATGGAATTCGATATCCGGATTGTTTGATCTTTCCGTATTTAAAAACCATTCGCTTTGCGCCAAATAAACTATATGCCCATCTTTATCAACTCCAGTGTTTGCTGATTTAAATCGAGTAAAATCATTTAATTTAATTTTATCGTTACTAGTTATCCAGCATGCTTTATAATAGGGCAAATTATTAAATTGAACCGAAGCGCCATATTCATGCAACAGTCGATATTGAATGACTTCAAATTGCAACTCTCCTACACAACCTATTATTTTTTTATGCCCGCCGTATTGTGTAAAAAGTTGAACAACACCCTCATCGGTTAATTGCAATAACCCTTTTTCTAATTGCTTAGATTTCATTGGATCTTTGTTCACAACTTCTTTAAAAATTTCTGGTGAAAAAGTTGGGATTCCGGTAAAATAAAAATTCTCCCCTTCCGTTAATGTATCACCAATTTTAAAATTCCCGGTATCAAACAATCCTACCACATCGCCTGGATAAGCATCTTCCACCATATTTTTTTCTCTTGCCATAAAAGAATACGGATTACTGAACCGAATATCTTTATCTAACCGAACATGGTGATAATATTTATTGCGCTCAAATCTTCCACTGCAAACCCGTACGAAAGCAACTCTATCTCTATGTTTCGGATCGAGGTTGGCGTGAATTTTAAAAACAAATCCACTAAATTTTTCTTCATCAACGGTTACCTCTCGTACCGAAGTAGTTCTATTGCAAGGCGTGGGAGCAATTCGAATAAAAGTATCAAGCATCTCTTTCACACCAAAATTATTAATTGCACTACCAAAGAAAACCGGTGCCACTTTGGCTGATAAATAATCGCTCACTGATAATTCACCGTGAACAGTATCTACCAATTCCACATCTGCTGTAAGAATATTTGCATCTTTTTCACCCAATTTCTCAATTAATGTTTTATCATTAAAATCATTTACACTAATCAAGTCTTCTTCTATTCCTTTGGTATTTGCAGCAAATAATCGTAAATTTTTATCGCTCAAATTATACACTCCTTTAAATTCTTTTCCACTATTGATGGGCCAAGTCATAGGATGTAATTGAATTGCAAGCTCTTTTTCTATCTCTTCCAATAAATCAAACCTATTTTTTCCGTCACGATCCATCTTGTTGATAAAAACAATAACAGGTGTATCGCGCATTCTACAAACCTCCATCAATCTCCTAGTTTGCTCTTCTACTCCATTTACACCATCAATAACAAGAATTACACTGTCCACCGCTGTTAATGTTCGGTACGTATCTTCTGCAAAATCTTTGTGTCCTGGAGTATCCAACAGATTAATAACAATATCTTGATAAGCAAACGTCATTACCGAAGTGGCAACAGAAATTCCTCTTTGCCTTTCAATTTCCATAAAATCGCTAGTGGCAAATTTTTTAATCTTGTTGCTCTTAACAGCTCCTGCCACTTGAATAGCACCGCCAAACAAAAGTAATTTTTCTGTTAATGTAGTTTTTCCTGCATCGGGGTGACTGATGATGGCAAATGTTCTTCTTTTCTGTATTTCCTTTGCGTATTTCATTATTTAGTATTCGTACTTCTTACAACTTTAAAAGTCGGCAAAGGTAAGTTAGGCAGATTGATTTTACTTCTACATTCAATTTGCTTCTTCATTTAGACCGTTTTATTTACCTCTTAAATAAATTATTTTCAAAAAAGTCAACTTGCAGTTTAAATTTGCATATGCGCCGAACTTTTGAAATCATTTCCAGTAGTCTAAAAATGGCTATGCAAGAATTACTGAAAAACAAGCTTCGCACATTTCTTTCCTTATTCGGCATCACCATCGGAATTTTTTGCATTATTGGTGTAATGGCCACACTCAATAGCCTTGAGCAAAATATTCAAAACGAAATAAAATCATTCGGCACCAATACGATTTATATCGACAAATGGGATTATAGCCAAGGCGGCGGCGATTATCCTTGGTGGAAATACATCAAGCGTCCGTCGATGAAATATAAAGATGTTGCTGAAATTGAAGAAAGAACACCCACCGCAAAGAATGTAGCGTTTAAGATTAGTGATATGGCCGATGTTGAATTTCAAGATGTTATTTTAAAATCGGTAGTACTGTATGGGTTCTCTAAAGATTTTCATAAAATACAATCTGTCGATATTCAATATGGACGATATCTATCGGGTGTAGAATTCCAACAAGGTGTAAACGCAGTTGTAATTGGAAATGAAATTGCCGAACAGTTATTTGTAACAGCTGAAAGATCCATTGGAAAATCGATAACAGCTAAAGGCAAAAAAGGAATTGTAATTGGCGTTATTAAAAAGCAAGGCAATCAAATGCTCGGTGGTTGGCAATTCGACAGGTGTGTTATTATGCCTTACACATTTGCCAATACTTTGATTGAAGAAAGAAAAGCTGATCCTATTATTTTGGTACAAGGAAAAGATGGAATTCCCAACATCGCATTAAAAGATGATTTGAAAGGGACGATGAGAGCAATTCGCAAATTAAGCCCAACTCAAGAAGACGATTTTTCTTTAAACGATGTTAATGAATGGAGCGATGCTTTTAGTGAAGCTTTTGCAGGAATTAATATGGGAGGCGCCATCATTGGCGGTATTAGTTTAATTGTAGGTTTATTTGGTGTTGCCAACATTATGTTTGTAAGCGTTAAAGAAAGAACAAGTCAAATTGGTTTGAAAAAAGCTATTGGAGCAAAAAGCAGAGTTATTTTAACCGAATTTTTAATTGAAGCTGCTTTTCTATGTTTGCTAGGTGGAATTATAGGAATTGCACTCGTATTTATTTTAACTAAGATTTTATCCGGCATGTTTGATTTTCCTATTTTTATTTCCACTTCAAATCTTATTTGGGCCATATTAATTTGTTTTACAGTAGGCATACTTGCTGGAATTATTCCGGCATCAATAGCTGCCAAAATGAATCCTGTGGTGGCTATCAGAAGTAAATAAATTTTACTTCACCTGAATTGTTCAAGGATCTTCATTTTAATAAATAGCCTTGTTTACCTTTGAAGCATCTAAAAATTTATGCCGGTAACTATTCTTGCTATTGAGTCCAGTTGCGACGAAACCTCCGCTTCGGTTTGTTGCGATGGAATAATTCTATCAAATATTATTGC
>SCVJ01000068.1 GCA_004322425.1 Chitinophagaceae bacterium | reverse complement strand
TCCAGGATGGGCACCAGCACGAACAGCACCAAAAAGGGCAGGACGTACCAGGCGGCGTGGTCCTGGCCCATCAGCTGGGCCACCGGGCCCGTGGCCACGATGGCGGGGATCAGGGCTGGCAGCAGCCACAGGGGCTTCTTCGGGTCCCGGTAGGACGTGGCCATCGGGTCGGGCAGCACAGCGCTCTACACATCCACCGCCGCGAACTGGGTCTCTACATCGCCACCATCGCACCCAATCTCGCCCAGGCTGCGCTGCTCGCCATCCTCGTGCTGGTGCCGATGACCTTCCCTTCCGGTACCTGATCCCCACCCGAAGCCATGCCATCGGGCTGCGCGAAGCCATGTCTATCTCTCCACTTTATTACTTCGTCGAGATGGGCTACGGCATCCTGCTTCAGGGCGCGGGATGGGACATCCTGTGGGTTTGGCGCTGCTGCTTGGCATGGCGATCTTCGGGTTGGGCGTGTGGCGATTCAAGCGTCAGTTTTGATTCGTAAACCAGTCATGTCTCGACCGTGGGTCACGCGCTGCCTCCCAAGTCTGCAGTCCCCACGGGAAACAGGAAGCGCCCAATGCACGCCAGCTTATTGTCCAGGCGCAACTGCACCGAGACCGTTGTGATACGTCGTCCCGCCCGCACAATGTGGGGCACCGCGCAAATCGTGCCGGCGAAAGCCGGTCGCAAGTAATCGAAGGTAAGCGTCGAGCAAGCAGGTAACTCGACCCGCGCCAGGGATCGTGCAAGATGGGTAGCCGCGACCACTTCTCCAAAGCTGGCAAGTACACCACCATGGAAGGTCCGGATCAGGGGATTGCCGACATGATTTTCGCAAAAGTCCATGAGGTAGCGTGTCTCGCCCTCAACGACCTCCTCCCGCATACCCAGAAACCGATGGAAGGGCACCGCCGGCACGAGGACCATTGCTGCCTCTGCACAATCTGTCATTGATTTAACCACCCTCGTCATGCCGCACTCCTGTCCGTCGTATCGAAAGCCGGTCCTAACGTATCGATGGCAAAGGATCCCGTCACCGTGGCAAGCGGCATCTCGTCACCCGCCGCATAAGCCCGGCCGGAGACAAAGGCCACGCTGTCTGTCCAGCCGATGCATTCGACCACCGCGCGCAGGCCGCTGCCCGCCGGAATGGCACGAAGGTAATCGACGCGCAGGTCAATGGTGGCGATAGGCCTGAGCGAGCGTAGCGCGGAGAAAATCGCCAGTCCACACGTCGTGTCAAGCAGGGTCACGAGTGTGCCCCGATGCAACGCTCCAAGGCCGTCGGCCAGAGCCTCAGAAAACGGCATCACCATCTCCGCCTTGGCGTTGGCCACCGCCACCACGTCGACGCCGAGGGCGTTGAACAGTGGATGCTGACTGCCGAAAAAAGCTTTTGCCATGGCAGCTTGGTCCAGTTGCGGCTTCATATGCGACATGCCTGCTCCTCAATTTGCACTGTAAATGTGTTCACTCAATAGATCAGAGCAGCGTCGATATAGCGACGCTCCGCCGCCCGTACGGCTTGCAGGGCATCTGCGAGCAATTTCGTAGGGAAGCATTCACTCTCGGAGCCTGCTTTCAGCGCCAGCGCCAGCGATGTCCAGCATGCGGCACAGTCTGTCATAAGCTGCGGCAGTTGCAGATCGCTGATGCGTGGATCAGCCGATGCGGCTTCGTTCAGAAATTCTGCGTACATCTTGCGAAAACCGCCGCCGCCCGTGCCGCGCCGTTCGATGATTTGATAGGCAAAACGCGTCGTCCAGCGCCAGTCGCCCTCGCGTTCCCAGCAACCAAGATCGGCCAGCCATGTATCTAGCGCGGCTACGCCGGCACAAGGTCCGCCCTCCAGCAGTAAACGTGCGTTGTGGCGTATGGCTTCAGCCACCCGCTCGACCGAAAGCCGCGCATGAATGGCGGGAGGCGCGAACAAGTTGCCAGCATGAAAAAAAGGAGGCAGTTCCGCGAAGCGGGCACGGGCCAGATCGGAACGTGCCACCGGGATGGGCGCGGGGCGCTCGGTATCGGTCACCAGAATGCAGCCGTCCGCCGGTTGGCGCTGCCAGGCAACGATG
>SCVJ01000030.1 GCA_004322425.1 Chitinophagaceae bacterium | reverse complement strand
GCAAACATATTGGTAAAACTTGTTCAAGAATCCGATATAAAATTTCAAGTTGGTCATGTTGAACGTTTTAATCCTGCCTATTTATCATTACAAAATGTGAATTTGCAACCGATGTTTATCGAAGTCCATCGATTAGCAGAATTTAATCCGCGAGGTACGGAAGTAAGTGTGATATTAGATTTGATGATTCACGACATAGATATTATTTTAAGTATTGTAAAAAGTGATGTTAAAAATATTGCTGCTAGTGGAGTAGCCGTTATGACTGATACGCCGGACATTGCCAACGTAAGAATTGAATTTGACAACGGTTGTGTAGCCAATCTTACTTCTTCAAGAATTTCGATGAAAAAAATGAGAAAGATTCGCTTCTTCCAAAAAGACGCCTACATTGGAATGGATTTACTGAATAAAAAAACAGAAATAATTAAATTAAAAAATGATGACGTATTCGATACCAATGCGTTTGTTTTCGATATTGAAACGAATGCTGGCAAAAAAAATATAGCTATTTATAATCCTCCCATTCCAGAAATTAATGCCTTAAAAAAAGAACTGGAGTCGTTTGTATCAGCGATTGAAAATAATACAAGAACAATTGTATCAGAAATCGATGGCCTAATGGCAATGGATGTGGCACATCAAATATTGCAAAAAATAAATAACAATATTGTAACTCGTTAAAAAAAATTTGTTGCTCTTTTTTGATGAATCTGAATTCTCCAATTCAATATGTCCGGCAAGATCAAATTGATAAAACCAAATGGGATTGCTGTATCGATAATGCTCAAAATGGATTAATTTATGGTTATTCCTATTATTTGGATGCCATGTCAAAAAATTGGGATGCTTTAATAATGAATGATTACGAAGCAGTAATGCCCTTGACTTGGAATAAAAAATTTGGTATTCGCTATTTGTACCAACCTCCTTTTACACAACAGCTGGGAATTTTTTCTTCAAGCCAATTAAGCAGTGATACTATAAATATTTTTTTTAACCATAGCAAGCAACATTTTCAATTTGGAGAGATTGGTTTGAATTTCGAAAACAAAATAGGTGGCGGATTAGCTCGCAATAATTTTATTTTATCGTTGAACAAAAACTATTTAGAAACAGAAGAAAATTATAACTCAGACTTAAAGAAAAATTTACGCAGAGCACAAAAAAAAGAACTTGTTTACACGAAATCAGACAACTTTGAATTAACTATTGAATTGTTCAAAGAACATTATTCAAAAAATCTTCCCCATCTGGAAAACGAATCTTTTGAGTTATTCAAAAACGTATGTCAACAAGTAGCTGAAAGAGAATCGCTGTTAATAAGAGAAGTCAAAGACAGAGAAAATAATTTACTTTCAACCGCTATTTTTTTTCAAGATAAAAAGAGAATTTACTTAATATTATCCGCTACACCTCCAGATGGAAGAGCTGCAGATGCTCAACATTTTTTAATTGCTAATCTAATTAGGGAATTTGAAAACTGCCCACTCCTACTCGATTTTGAAGGATCTTCCATCCCTTCAATTGCTTATTTTAACCAACGTTTTGGTGCTGAAAATCAACCCTACTATTTTGTAAAATGGAATAATCTTCCTTGGCCACTCAAGTTGTTTAAATAAAATATATTAATAGCTAACCACTACAATAAACTTGTCGGTTTCAATTATTTCCAATGCCGCTGCAGTCGCATTGCTAATTCGAATATCCAATCCCGCATTTTGCCGAATGCCTTCCATGGCATACAAAACTTTTGCAAAGACTATTTTATTATTTGAAGGATTTGTAATTCTAACAACAGTTCCTGGTTCTACATTATTAATTAATAAATAATATTTACCATCTTGCCAACCAGTTTCAGTTTTAAAAATACCAGAAGTAACTGTTAACTCTGACTGAATGGGTGTCACTTTTATTTGTTGCTCAAAGTGAACTTTAAAATAACTGTCAACTTTTTTATCAGAAATCAAAATACTTTTTGATGGCGATTCTGCTACTTTACTTTCAATTACATTAACAATTGGAGTATTGACGACTACTACTTCTTCATTTTTTTCTTCCTGAAATTCCTTTGCTTTTACTTCAGTAGTTGCAATCTGATCAGCAATTTCTTTATTAATCAGAAAACCAACAATTAGTTTTGATCCCAAAGAATTTTTATTGCCCGAAAATTGATTCCACTCTCTTAATTTTTCTTCAGTTACTTCAAATTGTAACCCAATTTTATTCAATTTATCATTACCCAATACTTTATAAAATATTGGAAGTCCAAGCTTTTCTGATTGCAAAAAATTAGTATCCGACAAAGGAATTTTTACAACTTGTCCAATCGCAATTCCTTTTGAAAAATCCAAACCGTTGTAACTTACAAGATGCCTGTGGTGCACATTGTAAAATCTACCAATAGAATAAAAATTGTCTTTGGCAATGGCTTTATGCTCTACAAAAAATCCCTTGCTTTCTACTTTAATGAACAATTCACTGTTCTGTGCGATGACAATATTTGCAAAAAAGAATGTAAACAAAGACAGAACAAATGTTCTCATGTGAAATTATTTGCTACAAATATGAGGCATTTTAGTTGTTTTCAATCTTTCCGAATGCGTAATTCCTTTGGATAATAGTTATTAATCCGATTGGACAATACGTTCAACCAACCTAAGTTCTGGTTTTTATATTTTGCTAATTGAAATCCAATGCCAGTAGTTGAATTTTGAAGTTCTTTTTTCTTTAAAAATTGAATAGACTGATTGTAATCTAATTCAATGAAAGGAACATCTTTAATCAAAATATCACTCATCGCTAATTCGTGACTGGGAATATATTTATCTCGAATAACAACGCCAACGTTCACGCCAAAATTTATGACTCGAAGCTTTGATAATAAAAAATCAATGTCACAAAACAATTCCTTATTCACAGCATAATTATTTTTTTGGTATTCCAAAAATTCAAAGTCTTTATATTTTATCCATTTATGAAATTGCTCGCTCTTTATTTTGATTGATTTCTGTTTATTTGCAATTGATTTGAATTTTGAATTTGATTCTCTTTCAGTTTTTCTAAAACATGCGAGAAAAAATCCTTCGCCCTGTAAACGATGAGGCCAAAATCGATAACCATAATCTGAGGAAACAATTCCCCACTCGTCATTGATTTTTAATTCTTCGTGCTTCATCTGAAACTCCCTTTCCACCCACTTGCAAATTTCTTCATCTTCTTCGCGAGAGTAGGAACAGGTTGAATAAATTAATATTCCGTTTTCTTTTAGAGATGGAAGTATATCGGCTACTATTCGTTGCTGTCGTCCACTACACAGATTTACATTATTCAAACTCCACTCTTCAATGGCGGCTTCATCTCTACGAAATAATCCACTTCCACTACAAGGTGCATCAACAACAATGACATCAAAATAATTTTCAAGATGTTGAAAATCTTTAGCATCATTGTTAGTCACAACAACATTATCGTATCCCCATTTTACAATATTTTCATTTAAACTATTTACTCGTGAACGAATCACTTCATTGCAGACCAACAAACTATTTTTTGATATTAAAGATAAAATATGTGTAGACTTTCCACCAGGAGCCGCACAAAGATCCAGCACTTTTAATGGCTTTGATACATCCACAAGTTGTAGAAATACTTGCTCCAAAAACATACTGCTAGCTTCTTGAACATAATAACTACCAGAGTGAAAAAGTGGATCGAAAGTGAATGAAGGACGCGAGGGCAAATAATATCCAAATTGTGTCCAGGGAATATTTTGCGTTATAGGAAATGGGCTATTTGAATTAATAAACTTAGTCGGATTAATTCGTATAGAAGTAATTCTTTCGAAAGAATTATGAATTGCATCAAACTCCTCACGAACAAATCCTTTTGCATCTTTAATCGAATCTAAAAATAAAATTGGTAACTGCACTTTTCAAAACTACAAAGCGAGTTTGATAAACTGCTATTTATAAGCTCTTAATTTCAGCAATCAAATTTTGGAGTACTTTTTTAGCATCGCCAAATAGCATTGAAGTTTTTTTACTATAAAAAAGATCATTTTCAATACCTGCATATCCCGGTTTCATGCTTCGTTTATTGACGATTACATTTTTAGCAAGTTCAACATCCAAAATAGGCATTCCATAAATTGGTGAAGCTGTATCAGTTTTTGCAGCAGGATTAACTACGTCGTTGGCTCCGAGAATCAATACTACATCGGTTGATGAAAATTCTTCATTGGCTTCTTCCATTTCTTTGAGTTTATCATAACTCACATCTGCTTCGGCAAGTAATACATTCATGTGCCCTGGCATACGACCGGCAACTGGATGAATCGCGTATTTTACGTCTACACCTTTTTCTGTAAGTATTTTTTCTAACTCATGGCAAGTATGTTGCGCTTGTGCAACAGCTAGTCCGTAACCGGGAACGATAATTACTTTATTGGCATAAGACATTATTACGGCCGCGTCGCTCAAAGAAATTTCTTTGTATTGTCCAGATTGCGTTTGTTCTCCATTACTGTTTTTTACATTTCCTCCAAACGAGCCAATCAATACATTGAGCAACGAACGATTCATGGCTTTGCACATCAAAATAGTCAACAGTGTTCCGGCAGCACCCACTAAAATTCCACCCGTTAACATTACTTTATTATCATATAGAAAACCGCCACAAGCAGCCGCTACTCCTGTAAATGAATTTAGTAGTGAAATGACAACAGGCATATCGGCTCCTCCGATGGGTAAAACAAAAAACACACCGTATAATACAGCTAAAATAAAAATGCAATAAAAAATAATGGTAGAGATGGATGTTTCATATAAAGCTAGGTATGTAGCTAGACTCAAAATGATAAGCGAAAGAGTAATATTAAAAAAATGTTGCCCTTTGAAAGAAAAATCTTTTATACTGCCATTTAATTTCCCCCAAGCAATCATACTACCTGCAAAAGAAATGGTTCCGATAATGCAACCCAACATTATTATCATCAATGTTCCTTGATTATCTGTTAGTGAATTTTTTGATAAATGATCAAATTCAACAATAGAAATTAAAGCGGCACAAGCGCCACCCATTCCATTGAACATACTCACCATTTCCGGCATGGCGGTCATTTTAATTTTTTTTGCAGCAAGTACTCCAATTACAGATCCAATAATTATGGCTCCAAAAATCCAACTGAAATTTTGCAAATTTAAACCACTGTCATCTTTATATAGAAAAATAGTTCCAAAAATTGCTAGCGTCATTCCACCTGCAGCAATTAAGTTTCCTTTACGAGCTGTTGCAGGATTTGACAACATTTTCAAGCCAACAATAAATGTTATTGAACCAAGTAGATAACAAACTGTGAGTAGATCTAATTCCATAGTCGAATAATTACTTGCTATTTTTTCTTTTTAAACATTTCCAACATTCTGTCGGTTACCACAAATCCACCCACAACATTTAAAGTACCCAATACCACTGCTAAAAATCCAAGAATAAGCGCTAAAATGTTTTCTGATTCTGCTTTTCCCATTACAATAATAGCACCGATGATTACTACGCCATGAATTGCATTCGCACCACTCATCAACGGTGTGTGTAATACACTGGGCACATGACCGATGACTTCAATACCAACAAAAATCATCAATACAACGATGTAGATGATTTGTTGATTTGAAGTAATCCATGTTAAAATAGTATCCATATTTTTTTTATTTTAATCGCTCGTGAACTAATTGACCATTATGAGTAATGCAACTTCCTTTCACCAAATCATCTTCCCAATTCAAATGAATCTCTGCATTTTTATCGATAATCAGTGCTAAAAAATTTAAAATATTTTTTCCGTATAGTTTACTTGCATCGCTTGGCATACTAGCTGCAAGATTACTGTTGCCAACAATCGTAATGCCATTTATTATTATAGTTTCATTATTTTTTGTGAACGGCGTATTACCTCCAGTAGCTGCTGCCAAATCAATAATAACACTTCCATTACGCATGCCTGTTATCATTTTTTCAGAAATAAGTATTGGCGCTTTTTTACCAGGAATTTGTGCTGTTGTAATTACGATATCTGCTTTAGCAATGCTTTCTTCAATTTTTAGTTGTTGTTTATTTTTATACTCTTCTGTTTGGTCCACTGCATAGCCACCAGCTTTACTTGCATCGGCAGCACCTTCTACTTCAATAAATTTTGCACCCAAACTCATCACCTCTTCTTTTGAAGATGGCCGAGAATCAAAAACTTCAACTACAGCTCCCAATCTTTTAGCAGTTGCTATTGCTTGCAATCCAGCAACACCGGCTCCTAATATCAATACTTTAGCGGGTTTAATACTTCCTGCTGATGTCATAAACATGGGAAAATATCTTGAATACAAATTGGAAGCTAAAAGCACTGACTTATATCCAGCAATATTGGCTTGACTGCTCAACACATCCATCGATTGTGCACGAGTTGTACGTGGTAATAAATCCAATGAAAAAGTTGTAACCCCCGAGTTTGCCCACTGATTCATCTCAGATACTTTATTTAATGGTTGATAAACTCCAATCAAAATTTTGTCTTTCAATTTAAGAACCTCGTTTACATCTGGATCTTGAATGCTCAAAATAATATCCGCTTCTATTAAAATTTCTTGTCTTGATTTTATATGTGCACCAGCAGCTTTATAGTCTTCATCACTACAATAAGATTTTTGACCGGCACCTAATTCAACTATAACATTGATATTTTTTTTTGTAAGTACAGAAACAACTTCTGCCAATAGCGAAACTCGAGTTTCAAAATCAGGTTCTTTTAAAATTCCAAGCGTCATTTACAGTTAATTTTCGGGCGTGAAGGTAAATGATTTTCACTAGTTGTTCAATCATTTCTAGCACGTCTAAAAGCGTATTGTAAAATGTTGTTGTTCTTTAAATTCATTTTTAAAAAAAACAATCCCGATAAAAAATAAATCAATTGTACACCGAACTTCAGGGCATTTCTTAATTTCTTCCCAAGCACTCTCCATATCGCGGCTCCAGTGAATATCATCAAAAACAAGAACTGAAAGGTTGTTCATTTTTGGCAACAGCAATTGAAAGTATTTAAGTGTTGCCGCTCCTCTATGATTGCCATCAATAAAACAAAAATCAACGAAAGCAAGACTTTCAATTATAGAATGCAAAACCGCATCAAAATTCCCAATTGTAACTTTAATATTGGAGCAACCAAGTTCTTCAAAATTTTTTTCGGCTAATACTGCAATTGAATTTTCTGCTTCAATTGTTTGAATAGATGCACTCGGTTGCGCTAGGGAAAAATAAGCCGTCGTAAATCCCAATGAAGTTCCTAATTCAAGAATATTATTAGGCTGAATAAATTTAATAAGTCGATAAAGTAACTGCGCATACTTTTTAGACTTAACAGCATTTTTCGCTATCGAAGAGATCGTTCTCTGTTGTGCAGAACCTAAAAATGAGCCGGCACCAAAATCCTGTATTTCTACTTTTGTATTATCATTCAACAATAGTTTTCGTAATGATTCTATTTTTTCATACTCCGCATATTGTCGATCATCATTCAAAACTTGTTTAATAAAATTAAATACAAATGGAGAGTGAATGCCGTGCCCACCTCCATTTGAAGCCGAAAGATAATAGCGCACATATTTTTTTGCTAAGGCGAAACGGTTATACACAATTGGGTAATAATTTTTGAATCGAATTATTTTATTCGTTCCCAAAATTGAAAGGAATAATCAAAAGCATGTTTTTCATCTTTACTAAGAAACTGATTTTTTACTTGCTTCCATAAATTAATATCCAACTCAGGAAAAAATACATCTCCTAAAATTTCGGCATGTACACGAGTAAGGTAAATTGTATTTGCTAATGGAAGTGTTTGTAAATAAATTTCTCCGCCACCAATTACAAACAATTCTTTTGCATCAATTTTCTCAGCAACTGCTATTGCAGATTCCAAATCTGAAGCAGAAATAACACCTTCGGCTTTCCAATCTTTTTGCCGAGTAATAATAATATTTTTCCTTCCCGACAATGGCTTTCCTCCCATCGAATCAAATGTTTTTCTTCCCATCACAACAGGCATTGCCCATGTTGTGTTTTTAAAATGACGCATATCATTGGGCAAACTCCAAAGTAATTTATTTCCCTTGCCAATGGCATTATTAGTGGAAGCAGCAACAATAAGTGAAATGATCATATCTAATTTTTTTCAATTCTTTTATACCGCCACCGATGCTTTAATAGCGGAGTGGCTTTGATAATTTTCAAGTGTGATATCCTCATATTTAAAATCAAAAATATTACTAATAGCAGGATTTAACTTCAAAGTTGCCAATGGAAATGTTGTACGACTGAGTTGCTCTTTCACTTGCTCCAAATGATTGCAATAAATATGAACATCTCCAAAACTATGGATGAACTCCCCAGGTTTCAACTTGCAAACTTGTGCAATCATTAATGTAAATAATGCATAAGAAGCAATATTGAATGGAACTCCTAAAAAAACATCTGCACTTCGTTGATATAATTGACAGCTTAATTTTCCATCATTCACATAAAACTGAAACAATGCATGGCAAGGCATTAATGCCATTTTGGGCAAATCGGAAACATTCCATGCACTTATTATTAATCTTCGACTATCTGGATTTGCTTTTATTTGATCAATCAATTCCGAAACCTGATCAATTGCTTTACCATCTTTCCCTTCCCAACTTCTCCATTGCTTACCATAAACCGGACCGAGATTTCCTTCTTCATCGGCCCACTCGTTCCAAATACCTACATTATTTTCTTTGAGATATTGAATATTTGTTTCGCCTTTTAAAAACCAAAGCAACTCATGAATAATACTTTTCATGTGTACCTTTTTGGAAGTAACCAAGGGAAAACCTTTTTGCAAATCAAATCGCATTTGGTAACCAAAACAACTGATAGTACCCGTTCCCGTACGATCTTGCTTTTTAGTCCCGTTATTTAAAATATGTTGTAATAATCCGAGATATTGTTGCATAGCCGCAAGATAAATGAAAGATACGAGTTGCGAAATTGGATTTTGAATTTGTAATGATTCGTACAAATAGATTCCTGAATTAGTACTTCAATAACTTCCTCCGTTGAATTTCCTTTCTAATAAATCCCAATTCTTTTCCTGTTTGTCCGCCAATGGAAGTATTTTCTTGAGCTCTTCGCATCAAATAAGGAATGACATCTTTAATAGGACCAAAAGGCAAATATTTGCTTACCGAACATCCCGCTTTGGCTAAATTAAAAGTAATATTATCACTCATCCCAAACAATTGACTCCAATGAATATGTGGATGATTGAGCGAAATACTTTTTTGTTGCAAAAGTTGTGCAGCATACAAATTACTGAACTCATTATGAGAAGCTACTATCAAACTAATTTTCTCCAAATTGCTGATGCAAAATTCAATCCCTAAGTTGTAATCTTTGTCACACGCGATTTTATCAGATTGAATGGGCGAAGGATAATTAAATTCAATGGCTCTTTTTCTTTCCTTTTCCATATAAGCACCACGAACCAATTTTGCTCCTAAAACAAATTCTCTTTCAACAGAAACACCAAAAGACCATTTTAAAAAAGTAAGTCGATCAAATCGATAATGCTGAATTGTGTTATAAACGATGCAACGATTCTTATTATATTTTTCCATCAATTGCATACATAGTGCATCCACTGGATTTTGAATCCACGATTCTTCTGCATCAATTAATAATCCTATATGCTTTTCAGCAGCTGCGGCTACAATTCTATTTATTCTGTCCACCACCTTTTTCCATTCTCCACCTTCTTTTTGCGATAATTTTTCTACCACTTTAAAATATTGCTCCATTACATCTCCCGATTCCTTCAGCATATTTTCATTAATTTTTTGCAACAATGAAAACGGCGCATAGCCAGTAATTTTAATACTTACAAATGGAATATGTTGTTGTGTAGAAGCATAATATATTACTCGAATAATTTCATCAACGGCTGCTTCAAAATTTTCTTCTCCTTCTATTCCTTCAATGCCGTAATCCAAAACAAGTTGCACTTTGTACTTCCCAAATTGTTGCGCTACAATAGCCGTTTCTTCCAATGTTTCACCGCCACAAAATTGTTTAAAAATTGTTTTGCGAATAAGTCCATTAATCGGCAAGTTTAGCTTCATCAAATAAGGTGTAATCTTTACTCCCCAATTTACCAACCACTGAAACTGCATAATCGAAAAGATAAAGTTTGCTTTTTTAAGTTGCCCATCTGATTTATAGGCAAAAGCATTTTCAGTATTTTCAAACGATATAACCGGTTGAGGATTCATCCTATTTATTTACAGTACACTTGATTCGGGCAAATGTAAATGTTTCGCCCTGCACCACAAATGACAAAATATTTTTATTTATTATTGAATATCTTTGAAAAAAAAGAATATGTCAGAAAAAAAACCAATCGATAGCCTTACAATTATGACAGAGTTGGTATTACCCAACGACACTAATTTGTTTGGAAATTTAATGGGTGGACGACTGATGTATTGGATGGATATTGCTGCTGCTCTTGCCGCACACAAACATTGCAATGCCCCAGTTGTTACAGCTTCTGTTGATAATATTTCATTTGAAGCGCCCATAAAACTGGGCAACGTAGTTCATATTGAAGCAAAAATTTCGCGTGCCTTTAATTCTTCTATGGAAATACATTTGAAAGTTTGGGGAGAAGATTTAACCCAGCAATACAAATACAAAAGCAATGAAGCTTTTTACACATTTGTAGCACTCGATCCCAATCGAAAACCAAGAATTGTACCCACATTGGTTCCTGAAACAGAAGAAGACAAAAAAGTGTTTGAAGGCGCTTTAAGAAGAAGGCAAGTTCGATTGATATTAGGAGGCAAAATGAAACCTAAAGATGCTGCTGAATTAAGAGCATTGTTTGTTAACGATTAACAAAGCATTTGCAATTGAATATCTCTAAATTGCTTTTCTAATTTTCACCAATTTTTCCAAAAGAGGTTCGAGTAAATCGAGTTGCAACATATTGGCTCCATCACTTTTTGCAATAGATGGATTGGGATGTGTTTCAATAAATAATCCATCCGCACCAGTAGCAATTGCAGCTTTAGCAATTGTTTCAATCATAGTTGGATTCCCTCCGGTTATTCCTGATTTCTGATTTGGTTGTTGTAAACTATGTGTGCAATCCATTACTACGGGAACTCCGTTTGATTGCATGATAGGAATATTTCGATAGTCAACAACAAGGTCTTGATAGCCAAAAGTAGTTCCTCGTTCAGTCAGAATAATTTTATTATTACCAGCATTTTTTATTTTTTCCACGGCAAATGCCATGGCTTCTCCACTTAGAAATTGTCCTTTTTTAACATTCACTATTTTCCCTGTTGCAGCGGCTTCTTCAAGCAAATCCGTTTGTCGGCAAAGGAAAGCGGGTATTTGTAAAATATCTGAATATTTTGCTGCTAATTGAACTTCTTCTTTAGCATGTGTATCAGTGGTAACAGGTAATAAAAATTTTTGTTTAACTTTTGAAAGTAAGTTCAATGCTATTTCGTCGCCCAAGCCCGTAAACGAATTTCCACTGGTACGATTGGCCTTTCGGTATGATGCTTTAAAAACAAAAGGGATGCCTAGTTTTTTACAAACAGAAAAAATTCTTTCGGCGGTTTCCATAAGCACTTCTTCATTTTCAACCACACAAGGTCCCGCAATTAAAAAAAAATTCTTCTCGTCAAAAGATTGGTTGGTAAATAAATCTTTCAAAAATTTTTCCATCCGGCAAAGATAAAGTTTAGGATACAAGTAGATCAATTTTAAACTACTACCATTCAATTGTGGATTCTTGTAGCTTGTACATTATTTTTGCAAACATGAAGAAAGATAAAATATTGGTTATTGGCGCTTGTGGTCAAATAGGAGTAGAACTTACTTTGGCTTTGAGAACAATCTACGGAGTTGAAAATGTTATAGCTGCTGACCTACGCGAACCCAATCAATTGTTACAAGGTTCTGGCCCATATATTTCGTTGGATGTAATGAACAAAGAAGCGCTTTGGGAATTGATAGTTGATAACGGGATAACTCAGGTTTATCATTTGGCTGCTTTACTTTCAGCAACCGGAGAAAAAAATCCTCAATTTGCTTGGAATTTAAACATGCAGGGATTATTAAATGTTTTAGAAATTGCAAAAAAAGAGAAATTATCAAAAATATTTTGGCCTTCTTCAATTGCCGTATTTGGTTCCACATCACCCAAGCAAAACTGCCCACAACAAACTATTATTGAGCCCACAACTGTTTATGGTATCAGCAAACATGCCGGGGAATTTTGGTGTAATTATTTTTTTATGCAATACGGAGTTGATGTAAGAAGTCTTCGTTATCCGGGTTTAATTTCATACAAATCAGAACCGGGCGGAGGTACTACCGATTATGCTGTTGAGATTTTCCATCACGCATTGAAAAATAAATACTATGAATGTTTTTTAAAGGAAGATACATATTTACCCATGATGTATATGCCCGACGCAATTAGAGCAACCCTTGAATTAATGGAAGCGCCAGCAGAAAAAATAAAGGTTCGTACCTCTTACAATATTTCTTCAATGAGTTTTTCTCCAAAGGAAATTTCACTGGAAATCAAAAAACATATTCCCGATTTTTCTATCACCTATAAACCCGATTATCGTCAAACCATTGCCGACAGTTGGCCGCAAAGCATTGATGACAGTACAGCTCGTAATGATTGGGATTGGAAAGAAAAATATGATTTAGCAACTATGACAAATGACATGTTGAAAAATTTAAAACTTTAAAAGAAGTCTGTTTCAAATTTCAGCAACAATTTTTATTCATTTGAATTGGTGGACATTTCACCGAACCATAACTACAATACACACAACAGTCGCCTTCTTTGGGTTTCAGTCTAGTTTTGCATTGTTCGCAAGTATAAAAAAATTGGCAAGCATTAGTGGGCATCGTTTCAATTTTTTTAAATCCACAATGGGGGCAGGTAATGGTTGAATTCAATTCAACTTTGCTGTTGTCATCAGCACTACAGGGCTTACAGTTAATATTATTTTTACGAATGATGTAAAAATTATAAACGGCTGAAACCAAAAGTCCTGTCATTCCGATATAAATAATGATAGTGTCAAAATAAAAATGGTAAGCATAAAAAATCAGACCACTACTGATTAATGCAATCAATAGTGGAAATATATTTTTGTGTTGCCGAAAAGAAAGAAATATTCCTATCAATGAAAGAACTACAAATGCCTGAAAAATGATGGCTGTCCATCCGCCAAAAAGTTCGAAGGATCCCCAACCCATTGCAGTAAGTATAAAACCAAAAAGTGGGAAACAACACGGAGAAGTAATGGCTGTAAAAAAAATGCCGACAACGCCAAGTTTATCAAGATTGGTTGAAAATTTCATAGATTTTAAATATTGTTTTATTTATCCAGTTGGCCCTTTAATTGAGTAAGGCAAATAGCTGTTGCTGGCATCCAAATAAATGTTGAAAGCAACCAACTATTTTGTGTAAAGTAAAACAAAAGAACTGTGATTATAGTAAGATAAATTGGATAAATGAACAAAAGCAAAGCTGCTAATACTGAATCATAATGATCAGAACGTCTGAAATATTTAAGTGTGACTTTCTTTAATGGAAAATAAAATGGTGCATGCAATAACCAACCCACTGCGGCAGGAATAGCTAATACAATTTTAGTAGAAATGCTTAGGCTGATTTTCATTTGTTGCTTTATTAAAGCTCCATTCGTTTTCTTAATTTCATAAACAAGTTTTTGCAACTGTAGTTGCAGTTGATTGTTGAATGATTGAATACGAAGACCTTCAGATTGCGATTCATCAATGGACTCCTGCGTTATTATTTCTCCAAAATTGATAACAACATTTTTTCCAAACCGTCGAAAGGAACTATAATTAAATCCAACAGGCAAAACTTTCAATGGAATATTATTGCCCCAGCTTTTCAAAGCTAGTCGTGCTGTGCCTTTCATCAATGGTCGTAAGTGCCATTCATTAATACAGCGACCTTCGCTAAAAATTGTGACGATTCCATTTTCTTTAAAAAGTTCAACACACGCATCAAAGGTTTTATAGTTTTCCAAAATATTTTCTATTCCCTCACGGGTACGATACACCGGTAATATTTTTAAACCGGTAAGAATTTTTCGTACAAAAGAATTGATAAATACATCGCCTCTTGCCAACGACCAAACAGGGTTTTGGAAAAGCATATCAAGAATTATGGCATCCAAAAAAGAATTAGGATGATTACAAGCCAATAATAACGGACCTTTTTCTTTCAGCAATTCAGGACGATTGATAATTATTTTTCTAAAAATTATTGGTTGTGCTAAACGAATAAAAAATTTTAAAATGGAATACAGCAATTGCAATTAGTTTTGATGAACGGATGAAAGATAAAATAAAAACACGAAAGCAGTTAGTTGTAATCGGTGGCGGTGCTGCTGGCTTTTTTTGTGCTGTTAATGCGGCAAGAATAAATCCCGCTCTTCAAGTGTTAATTCTTGAAAAATCAAACAAGTTACTTTCCAAAGTAAAAATTTCTGGAGGCGGAAGATGTAATGTAACACACGCCTGTTTTGACATTACAGAAATGAGCAAAAGATATCCAAGAGGCCAACACTTTGTTAAAAAAACATTTCACCAATTTTTTACAAGCGATACTATTAAATGGTTTGAAGAAAGACAAGTTCCGTTAAAAACAGAAAAAGATGGACGAATGTTTCCGGTTTCAAATTCTTCACAATCCATTATTAATTGTTTGCTACACGAAGCAGAAAAATTTGACGTTTCCATCAAATTAAATACAGCTGTACAATCTGTAAAAGTTTTTGAGAATTCCGAAAGCTTTGATATTTTATGTGAAAATGGCGAATCTATTCAATCGGATTATTTGGTAATTGCTTGCGGTGGATTTCCAAAATCAACCATGTTTAATTGGATAAGAGAGTTGGGCCATAGTATTGAAGAACCAGTCCCTTCTTTGTTTACTTTCAACTTACCCCGTCATCCTTTAAATAATTTAATGGGAGTAAGTGTTGAAAAAGTAAGCGTAAAAATTGCTTCCACTAAATTGGAAGAAAAAGGGCCTTTAATGATTACACATTGGGGATTGAGCGGACCTGCCATTCTTCGCTTAAGCGCATGGGGTGCAAAAGAATTATCCATTCGTAATTGGAAGTTTACAATTTCAATAAATTGGATTTCGGAATTTAATGAGCAAAGTATAATTGAAAAATTCAAACAGTTAAGAAATGAATTTGCATCACAAAAAATAGTTGGAAAAAATCCATTTAATCTTCCACAACGATTATGGGAATTTTTAGCAACCGATTCCGGAGTAAAATCAGAATGGCGTTGGGCTGATTTCTCAATACTTGTTCAACATAAATTGATCAAAAATTTATGCTTATATACAGTAGAAGTAAGTGGAAAAACAACGTTTAAAGAAGAATTTGTAACGGCCGGAGGAGTACAATTAAAGGAAGTAGAGGCCTCCACAATGGAAAGCAAAATAGTTCCCAATCTATTCTTTGCAGGTGAAGTGCTGGATATTGATGGAATTACTGGTGGATATAACTTTCAGCAAGCCTGGACAAGTGGTTGGATTGCTGCTCATGCCATCCAAAAAAAGGCAACTGTGGCGCAATAAATCGAAATTATCGGTTATCTTTGCAGCCCCGAAAATTAAACCCCTTTCGGGTATTATTTAATCATGTTTCAAAATTTTATTGTTAAACAACTAAACGCTGATGCACAGGAGACTGCCGGAGCAGAATCTACAGCGACAATAAATGCACCTGTGGCTGAGCTTGTTACTCCAACTGCTCATGACGATTTTGACTGGAGTGTAGATAAAAGAAATATTTCGACGTACTCAAAAGAGGAACAAGAAAAGTACGAAAAAGTGTACGATAGCACTTTTGTTCAAATCGAAGATGGGAAAATGATTACAGGAAGAGTGGTTGGTATTACTAAAACAGATGTTGTTTTAAACATCGGATTTAAAAGTGATGGCCTTATCTCTCTGAATGAATTTCGCGATAACCCCAGTTTACAAGTTGGTGACGATGTGGAAGTATTTGTAGTAGAAAAAGAAGACCGGGATGGGCTTTTAAATCTTAGCCGTAAGCAAGCTAGAATGCAACGTTCTTGGGAGCGTATTATGGAAGTTCATAAAACTGGAGAGGTTGTTACCGGTATTGTTACACATAAAACAAAAGGTGGACTTATTGTTAGTGTATTTGGAATGGAAACCTTCCTTCCAGGTTCTCAAATTGACGTAAAACCTGTTACAGATTACGATCAGTTTGTTGGAAAAACAATGGAATTTAAAGTTGTAAAAATCAACGAAATAATTAAGAATGCTGTCGTTTCTCATAAAGCACTTATTGAAAGTGATATTGAAGCACAACGTGCTCAAATCATGAGTAAGTTGGAAAAAGGACAAGTGTTAGAAGGTGTTGTAAAAAACATTACTGACTTTGGTGCCTTTATGGATCTTGGCGGATTAGACGGATTACTTTATATCACCGATATTTCATGGGGTCGAATTTCTCATCCTACAGAAATATTGAAGTTGAATCAGAAAATAAATGTGGTTGTGTTGGATTTTGATGATGATAAAAAGAGAATCAGTTTAGGATTGAAACAATTAACTGCACATCCTTGGGATACCTTAGATGAACAAATTGCTGAAGGAAATCTTATCAAAGGAAAAGTTGTAAATATTGAAGATTACGGTGCATTTCTTGAAATTCAACCTGGCGTAGAAGGACTTGTTCACGTTAGTGAAATTACTTGGGCCAACACACCAGTAAATGCAAAAGAGTTCTTCAAATTAGGAGACATACACGAAGCAAAGACTGTTACGTTGGATAAAGCCAGTCGTAAAATAAGTCTTTCTATCAAACAACTTTCAGCAGATCCTTGGAATGAAATTGAAGCCAAATTTCCTGTAGAAAGTCGTCATTCAGGTTTAGTAAAAAATATCACTCCTTATGGTGTGTTTATTGAATTGACTTCAGGAATTGGTGGCATGATTCACATTAGCGATTTAAGTTGGTTGAAACGTTTCAACCATCCAAGTGAATATATAAAAGTAGGTGAGAATATAAACATCATCATTTTGGGTATTGATAAGGATAATAGAAAACTACAATTAGGCCATAAGCAATTGGAAGAAGATCCCTGGAATACTTTACAAGATGTTTTTGCTTTAGGTAGCGTTCACGAAGGAACAGTTAGCAAGAAAGATGACAAAGGCGCATTAGTTCAATTACCTTATGGATTGGAAGGTTTTGCACCAGCCCGTCATTTAAATAAAGAAGATGGAAAAACTGTTCTTGCCGAAGAAACAATAATGTTTACCGTTATCGAGTTCGATCGTAACGAAAAACGTATTGTACTTTCTCATACTCGTACTTGGGAACAAGTAAAAGAGAATGAAGTAGTCGCTGCTAAACAAGAAGCTAAAGTTGAAGTAGAAAAAACTCGTAAAGCTGTAAAAAGTGTTCAGGCCAAAGTGGAGAAATCTACTTTAGGCGATTTAGGAGCATTAGCCGACATTAAAGCGAAGTTGAAAAAAGGTGAAAGCAAAGACGAAAAGAGTGAGTAAATAATTCTATACATCAATTTTATAATCCCAACATTACTGTTGGGATTTTTTTTGTAGAAAAAATATTACTGATGAAGGACAGTTGTATCAATTAATGTCATCTGTCCAGTATTAATAATAATCCCCGTTCTTATTGAATCTTTGTACAGTGAATCTAACGGGTGATAATGGACACTGTAAGCTCCGGCGCTAATTCCTTTTATTAAATATCTACCCTCCGAGTTGGTAAATGTGCTTGCAATAGTATCCAAATTTTGAACTGCATAAACAATTGAAGTGAATGTTTTAGGCATTACAACTCCTTTTACGCTGCCTCCAATTGCCTCTAATACCGTTCTTATTAATGGTTTTAAGATGTACTTTTTGTTTCCAGTTTTTACAATAGATCGTGCGACATCAAAATCAAGAATTATTTTATACAACACACCATCCACAACGTCTAAATGAATATTTAGTTTTAATCCGCTTTGTTGAGCACTTGGTGTTTCCAGCTTTATTAGCTCAGCAACTCCCTCCAATTTTACATAATTTTCAGAGCCCAACACCAACCTTAATTGTTGCAA
Organism: Chitinophagaceae bacterium; assembly: GCA_004322425.1. GTDB lineage: Bacteria > Bacteroidota > Bacteroidia > Chitinophagales > Chitinophagaceae > VBAS01. Next base: position 7,899 of record SCVJ01000030.1, on the reverse strand, counting down.
ACGACCAGTGGGAATGATTGCATCGGCCAATAAGGTGTCCTCGTCATTTATCAATTTTAGCAAATCATAAACTCCGGCATTGACTCCAGTTAGACTTTGCCATCCAGTTACAGAATCGCCAGTTACATTTATCATAACATCCTTTACATCTATGTAAACGGCATCATAATCGCCGGGATCATCTGTAAGAAAAACTTGCAAACGTGGCTTTTCGTTAAAATTGTATTTTCGACAAGCAATAAATACAAGAGAAGTTAGAAGAACTAACGCAACTGATAAAAACAATATCTTTTTCATAATCTAAAATTTAAAAACTTCATACTTCAGCATTGCAACTGAAAGTTAGTTTTAGATTTAGCTTTTTTAAAATTTTTAATGCTATTATTTAGTTAAAAATTGCCTCTTCGTTCTGTTCGTTTGATTGGCAAAAAATGAGATAGTTTAGTGTTAAGTTAAATCCAAATTGTGCTCTCTGAGTAAAGTCGAAAACTTATATCGAAGAGAGCTTGAATTTAACAACAAAAAAAACCCAGTTTCAACAACCGGGTTTCAATTTTATATTTTAAAAGTATTATTACTTCGTCTTTCCTTTTACTTTAGCAATTACTTCTTCTGCGATTCCGTTGGGCGCAGGTGAATAATGACTAAACTCCATTGTATTTGATGCTCGGCCAGAACTCAATGAACGAAGTTGTGTAACGTAACCAAACATTTCGCTCAATGGAACTTTTGCTTTTATAACTTGTGCTCCTGCGCGGCTGTCCATTCCTTCTAGCATTCCGCGACGACGGTTTAAATCGCCAGTAACATCTCCCATATATAAATCTGGAGTTACTACCTCAACTTTCATGATGGGCTCTAATAAAACAGGTTTTGCTTTTCTGGCTGCTTCACGAAAACCTCCTCTGGCACAAAGCTCAAAAGACATTGAGTCGGAGTCAACAGCGTGAAAACTTCCGTCGAATACACGAATCTTCATATTATCTACAGGATAGCTTGCCAAAACGCCCGTTGTCATAGCTGATTCAAATCCTTTTTGAATGGCAGGAACAAACTCGCGGGGAATAGATCCACCAAAAAGATCGTTTACAAATTGATACTTTTTATCAGGATTTTCTGCTTTCCATTCAGCATCGACTGGCCCTAGTTCAAAAACAATATCGGCAAATTTACCACGACCACCAGTTTGTTTCTTTAATGTTTCGCGGTGTTCAACAGTAAGGTTAAATGCTTCTTTATACGCAACTTGAGGAGCTCCTTGGTTTACTTCAACTTTAAATTCACGACGCATCCTGTCAACAATAATTTCCAAATGCAATTCGCCCATTCCGCTCAAAATTGTTTGAGCCGTTTCGTCGTCGGTACGAACCCGCAAAGTTGGATCTTCTTCAATAAGTTTAGCAATTGCCATTCCCATTTTATCAACATCGGCTTGAGTTTTGGGTTCAACGGCTACCGAAATTACCGGTTCCGGAATAAACATATTCTCCAAAACAATGGGGTGATTTTCATCACAAAGCGTATCACCAGTTTTAATTTCTTTAAATCCTACTGCAGCACCAATATCACCGGCTTCAATAAAACTAATCGGGTTTTGTTTATTGGCAAACATTTTCATGATGCGGCTAATGCGTTCTTTCTTGCCACTACGCACATTTAGAACATAAGAACCCGCATCCAAATGTCCACTATAACAACGGAAGAATGCAAGACGTCCCACAAACGGATCTGTCATGATTTTAAACGCCAAGGCTGCAAAAGGTTCACTGGCACTTGGTTTACGAATCACTTCATTGCCTGTTTCAGGATCTGTTCCTTTTACACTTTCAATATCTAATGGTGATGGTAAATAACGACAAACAGCATCCAGCGCCGTTTGAACTCCTTTATTTTTGAATGAAGAACCGCACATCATTGGCACAATGCTTAAATCAATAGTCGCTTTTCGAACAGCTTCATGAATTTCATCCTCCGAAATGGAGTCTGGATTTTCGAAGAATTTTTCCATCAATTTATCGTCGTATTCGGCAACGGCTTCCACCAATTGAGCACGCCATTCATTGGCTTCTTCAACCATATCTGCAGGTACAGGAATTTCATCAAAGGTCATTCCCTCTGTTTCCATATGCCAGATAATTCCTTTCATTTTTATCAAATCCACAACCCCTTTAAAATCATCTTCAGCACCAATGGGTAATTGAAGTGGAACCGCTTTGGATCCCAACATTTCACGAACCTGTTTTACAACCATTAAAAAATCGGCACCGGCACGATCCATTTTATTAACGAAACCAATTCGAGGTACATTGTAACGATTTGCTTGACGCCAAACAGTTTCGGATTGTGGTTCTACACCATCTACCGCACTAAATAAAGCAATCAAGCCATCTAATACACGCATAGAACGTTCAACTTCTACAGTAAAGTCAACGTGTCCGGGAGTATCAATAATATTGAAATAATAGTTTTTTGTATTGGCATCAGCCTTTCCTTTAACGGTAGGAAAATCCCACTGGCAACTAACTGCAGCAGACGTAATGGTAATACCTCTTTCTTTTTCCTGTTCCATCCAGTCGGTTGTGGCAGCACCGTCGTGTACTTCACCAATTTTGTGAATCATTCCTGTGTAACGGAGAATACGCTCAGTAGTAGTTGTTTTTCCGGCATCAATGTGTGCCGCAATGCCGAAGTTTCTTTGAAATTTCAAGTCTGCCATGATAGTTTTTACTTTATAATTTGGAGGCGCAAAGTTAGGGAGAAATACCCATCCATCAAGGTTAGCTTGAAGATAAATTTATTCCACAAAAATCAACTTGTCTGTAGGTTTCGTACATTATTTGTGAAAAAAAATAAGCAAAAAAAAGCCATCTTCAATTTGAGGATGGCTTCTAATATTATGCTGAATTAATTAGATTCTAAAATGAGCGAAAGCTTTGTTTGCTTCAGCCATACGATGTACATCTTCTTTTTTCTTAAATGCTGCACCTTCACCTTTTGCTGCTGCTACTATTTCGCCTGCAAGTTTATCAGCCATACTACGTCCGTTTCTTTCGCGGCTATATCTTATAAGCCATTTGATACTTAAAGAAATTTTTCTATCGGGGCGAACTTCTGCAGGAATTTGGAAAGTAGCACCACCAATTCTACGGCTACGTACTTCTACTCCAGGAGTAACATTAGCCAAAGCATTTTTCCAAACTTCGTATCCATCTTCACCTGTTTGTTTATTTACTTTTGCCAACGCATCATAAAATATATTAAACGCACCACTCTTCTTTCCTTGCCACATAAGATTGTTTACAAAACGAGTTACTAATTTATCGTTGTATTGTGGATCGGGTGCTAAAGGTCTTTTCTTGGCTTGTGCTTTACGCATGTTGTATTATTTCAGTTTTTTATTTCTTGCCTGCTTTTTTGTCTCTTTTTGTACCATATTTCGAACGGCTCTTTTTTCGGTCTTTTACACCCGCAGTATCTAAAGATCCACGAATGATATGGTAACGAACTCCGGGTAAGTCTTTTACTCTACCACCACGAATTAGCACAATGGAGTGCTCTTGTAAATTATGACCTTCACCAGGGATGTAGGCAATAACTTCTACTTTATTAGTTAAACGAACTTTTGCAACTTTACGAAGGGCTGAATTGGGCTTTTTGGGAGTAGTTGTATAAACCCTTGTGCACACACCACGACGTTGCGGACAACTATCTAAAGCCCTAGACTTGCTCTTTGCTTTAATAATTTCTCTTCCTTTTCGAACCAGCTGTTGTATTGTAGGCATTCTGAACCTTTTATTTTGGGACGGCAAAGGTAGTGTCCTGAGTGGTAACTACCAAAAAATCAAAAATGAAAATGAAAAAAAATATACACGATTAGATCTTCCACATCCAATTGTATTTATCCTCTCTTTTTCCCTCTCGAATATCGTTTAACCAACTTTTCAAAAGGGGAGCAGTTTTCCAATTATCAACATCAAACTGCATAGAGAAATCTTTATACATAAGTTCTTTAATTATTGAGATGGTAACGGCAGTTCCTGTTCCAAAAACTTCAATATGTTTCCCTTGTTTGTAAGCATCAATGATTTCATCCATACTTAGTGGCCTTTCTTCCACTTCCAATCCCATTTCATTTAACAATGTTATTGCGCTTTGTCGAGTTACGCCATCCAATATGGTTCCGTGAGAAAGATCGGGCGTTATCACCTTTTTGTCAATCATAAAAAATATATTCATGGCACCACATTCTTGCACATATTTATGTTCAAAAGGATCGGTCCATAATACTTGATCAAATCCCATTTTTTTGGCTTTTGAAGTTGCATACATAGCTGCTCCATAATTACCAGCCGCTTTTGCAAAACCTATTCCGCCACTTACTGCTCGTACATATTTTTCTTCAACATAAATTCGCAAATGCTCAGTATAATAAGGACCAGTGGGACTTAGAATAACCATAAACTTATAACCATCAGATGGTCGTACACCAATCAATTCATCTGTTGAAAACATAAATGGTCGTATATACAATGAATGATTCTTGTACTGAGGTATCCAATTTTTATCAATGGCAATTAGTTTTCTCATTCCATCCATGAAAAGTTCTTCAGGAACTTGTGGCATTTGCATTCTTTCAGCAGAAATATTAAACCGTTTGAAATTATCTTGAGGTCTGAAAATAAAAGCTTCGCCGTCGGTTGTTTTATACGCTTTTATTCCTTCAAAAATAGCTTGCCCATAATGCAATGCAGCTATGGATGGACTTATCACTAAAGGTTGATACGGTTTTATTTCAATGTTTTTCCACTCCCCATTTTCATAATCGGCTTCCAACATATGATCCGTAAAAAAACGGCCAAACGGAATATTCTCCAAGTTGGTCTCGACGAGTTTACTACTCTCCGTTTTGTTTATTTTGATATCCATATTTGCAATCATTATGTTTACTTTTGAAATGCAAAGAAACAAAAAAAAACTAACACTCATTCGTACACTATTACTACGCTATGCCCTTACATGATATCCAATTGTCGCCACAACTTTTAACGGATTTATTTAAAACCTTATTGGTTGTACCAGAGCCAGTAAACAGTCCAAGCATCAACGATCCCATTTTAAAAAAAAATAAAAGCTTGGGCGAAAACAAGAAACACATAACTATACTCGTTAACTATTCCGATTTTGCTTTTTTACCCGATGAGCAACTAGGCTTTCTTACCAATATGCTTGGTGCTTGCAAATTGAATTTAGGAGATGTTGCTATTTTAAATTGTAACAATGCAACGGAATTAAATTATTCTGATATAATTTCTGAATTTAAAAGTAAAACGATTTTATTATTTGATGTGTCGCCATCGGTTTTACAATTACCAATTTTGTTTCCTCATTTCCAAATACAAAAACATAAAGAAACGGCTTACTTGTTTTCACCATCATTACAAGAATTGCAATCGGATAAATTATTAAAAATGAATTTGTGGTCTTGCCTAAAGATAATTTTTAATATATGAAACTGATTTTTGCTACAAACAATCAGCATAAAGTAGCTGAGCTAAAATCGGTTGTTGGAAATCGTTTCGAAATTTGTAGCCTCTTGGAAAGCGGCATTGATTTGGATATTCCTGAACCACATGATACGTTGAATGAAAATGCACTTGAAAAATCTAAAACTATTTTTCAGTTAACCGGAAACAATTGCTTTAGTGAAGATACTGGGCTTGAAGTGGATGCCCTTAATGGTGAGCCTGGTGTAAAAAGTGCACGCTATGCTGGCGAAGAAAAATCGTTTGAAAATAATATTGACAAATTACTTTTGAATTTGAAAAACGCCTCAAATAGATCCGCACGATTTAGAACAATTATTTCACTTATAATAAATAAAGAAGAACATTTTTTTGAAGGAGTTTGCGAAGGAAGGATTCATACTGAAAGAAAAGGAACGGAGGGGTTTGGATACGACTCTGTTTTTATTCCGACAGGTAGTGAGAAAAGTTTTGGCGAAATGAATATGGAGGAAAAAAAGAAATTCAGCCATCGAAGAAAAGCAACCGATCAGTTGATTAAATTTTTACAACAACTTCCTACTTTTCAAGATTAATCTTTATTCCAAATTTTCCAACTTTCTTCTGCTTGAATTTGAAACATGTCTAAACCATTTTGAATGGTAGCTCCTTTTTCTTTGCCTCTCTTTAAAAATTCTGTTTGCGCTGGATTGGCAATTAAATCAAAAAGGAAGTTATCAGAATTAAGCAATTCATACGGGATTAAAGGCATTTCACTTTGAATAGGAAACATTCCCAAAGGAGTCGTATTAATAATTAGTTTAAATATTTGCATCACGTTTTCATCCAGCTGAGTGTATGAAAGTTGGTTAACAGAAGGGTTTCGAGAAACCAATTGAAAATTTATTTTTAATTCTTCCAAAACAAATTGTACAGCTTTTGAAGCACCCCCGGTTCCCAATACCAAAGCATGTAGATTTAAACTGAAGTTTAATTTTTTAAACAGGGAATTTTTAAACGCTATCGCATCTGTATTATATCCGATTAATTTTCCATTTTTAATTTTAATACAATTGCACGCTCCAATTTGTTTTACTTCATTAGAGGATTCATCTAAAAATGAAAGTACTTTTTCTTTATATGGTATGGTAACATTTAAACCTTGTAAACCAGGAAGACGCAAAACTTTTTCCAGTTCATTGATAGATTCTAACTGAAAGTTTTCATAATGAAAATCAAGTAACCTTTCTTTTTCAAATTTTTCAGCAAAATACTTTTTGGAGAAAGAGTGCGACAAAGGGTTGCCAATTAATCCAAATAAGTGCATCAGGATTTTTCTTTATTTAAAAATAAATGAAAAGTATCGCCGCGCAATCCAATACGCATAGTTTCTAATGGCAACACTTCTGTGGGTGCAATATTTCCTAAATTGACATTACATCCAATCAATTCAATAAAATAAAGTTGTTGTGCTTTTTGTGGTGCTTCCCAAAGTATTTTTTCAGCAGGAATTTGTGTAAGAATTTCTTGTACCAACCCTTCTCGAACTTCACCGCTACCACGATAAATACCGACATTACCAGCCTCTCGAGCTTCGGCAATAACAAAGCTGGAGCCCGCTTCCAATTCAGCTCGCATTAGTTCAACCCATTTGTACGGTGGCATAATATGAGCAGCATCTTTGCTACCTACTTCACTCAACACAGTTCCGTATTTTGACATTTTTTCAATGTAGCCACATTTTTCTGCATGTGGAATTGTAATAGATCCATCACTTACTTCCATATATGTAATGCCATATTCTTTGCAGATACCTAAGTAATCATCAAATTGATTACGAATTAAAAAAGCCTCAAAAAGTGTTCCTCCAAAATAAACCGGAATATCATATTTACGATATACTTCAATCTTTGCCTTTAAATTTGGGGTTACAAAAGATGTTCCAAAACCCAGTTTTATTAAATCAACATAAGGGGATGTTGCACACATCAAATTTTCAGCTTCATTAATGCTCAATCCCTTGTCCATTACCATTGTTAACCCATCAGTACGAGGTGCTTTGCTGCGTACGGGCATTTGAGAAAGATTAAAATTCATGATAAAAGTTTAGATGTTCTTTAGTGCCAAAAATAAGAAAGAATATTAACCCATAACTCGTACTTGAAAATTAATGCCGCTACTTTATTAAAGTCGTTTGTGTTTTGAAATTACATCCACCACCTGATGGTTTTGCAGAATGGCTGGATTTAAGGAAACAAATTTCTTAAGCAAATTCGATTTTTTTTGCATTGCTTTTTCCAATTGCAGAATGGCTTCTTTAGAATTTCCCGAAGCAAAAAGTAACATACTATAATAATAAATAAACAATGGATTATCTTTTGTATGCTTCAACGCAATT
>SCVJ01000029.1 GCA_004322425.1 Chitinophagaceae bacterium | reverse complement strand
ACTTATGGAATTTTGGAAACAGTCAAACAGCAACTACACAAACAGCGGCAACAACGTATAGTTCAACCGGACCATTCAATGTTACCTTAACGGTTACATCGAATAATGGTTGTGTGGATGATACGATTCGAATATTAAATACTGTCTATTCGCAACCTCTAGCGGCATTTACTTCACTTCCGGAAGTTTGCTTTGGAACTACTGCAAACTTTACAGATAATAGTACAGCAGCTAATAGTACGGTTACACAATGGCTTTGGAATTTTGGTGATGGCACGACTTCAATACTTCAAAATCCTACGAAAAATTATTCAGCTCCCGGAACTTACACTGTAACACTTACTTGTACATCTGCCATTGGCTGTCCATCTACAGTTGCTACCAGAACTATTGTTGTGAATCCATTGCCTACTCCAAATTTCAATACATCTTTACCTTCTTGTGCAACTCGCAATATTACATTTACAGATATCTCTTCTGCCAATGCTGGTTCAATTGTAAAATGGACTTGGGATTTTGCAGATGCGACGAATACAGTTCTTACTACAGGAAATCCATTCATTCATACTTATGCAACTGCAGGAACTTATAATGTTACATTACAAGTTGAAACAAACAAAGGATGTATTAGTACCATTCTAACAAAACCTGTTACCGTATTTGTGCTTCCAGTTGCTGGTTTTATTTCTCCAGAAATTTGTCTTGTCGATCCTTTTGCTCCATTTGTCGATACATCGACTATTGCTGTTGGAACAATCGCTTCATGGCAATGGAATTTCGGAGATCCTAATGCAACAATATTAAATCCGAATACCTCACTGTTGCAAAATCCAACTCATCGTTATACAACTATTGGAAATTATACAGCAAGCCTAATCGTAATTTCCAATCAGGGTTGTACAGATACAGTGATTCAATCGTTTTTTGTAAATGGTTCAATTCCTGTTGCGAATTTTACCGTGCAAAATGCAAATTTGTTATGTAGTAGCGATGATGTTGTAATTACTGATAATTCATCTGTGGACTTTGGAGCAATTGTAAAAGTTGAAATTTATTGGGACTATTTAAATAATCCAACGATAAAAACTACGGATGACTTTCCGTCATTTGGAAAAAATTATTCTCATTCGTATGGTGAGTTTGGAAATCCATTTACAAAAACTTATTCCATTCGAATGGTTTCGTATTCCGGAAACAACTGTTTAAATGTAATTTCAAAAGTTATAACAGTGTTAGCTACTCCATCCGTACAGTTTATGCCGTTAAGTGATGTGTGTAGTAATATACCACCATATCAATTTTTGCAAGCAGGAATTACAAACGCTTTACCGGGTGTAGGAATTTTTACAGGAGCAGGTGTATCGACCACCGGAATTTTTAATCCCAATACAGCAGGTGCAGGAACACATATTATCCGTTATACTTATACTGGTACAAATGGTTGTGTTAATTTTCTTGAACAATCCATCTTAATATATCCAACACCGATTGCTAACGCAGGACCGGATAAAATTTTATTAGAAGGGGCTACCATTTCATTGGATGCTATAAATCCCAATGTCACTTATCCCATTACTTATTTATGGACACCGGCAATAGCGTTGGATACTGTGACCAAATTAAATCCAATGACATCACCTCTCAACGACATCACTTATACATTAACTGTAACTTCAGATAAAGGTTGTACTACTTCTGATCAGGTTTTTGTAAAAGTTTTAAAGTATCCGTTGGTGCCCAATATTTTCAGTCCTAATGGAGATGGAATTCACGACAAATGGTTTATCGGTTATCTCAATCAGTATGTAGGTTGTACGGTTGAAATTTTTAATCGCTATGGACAAAAGATTTTTTATTCTGTCGGTTATCAAAATCCATGGGATGGAACTGTTAATGGAAAACCTGTGCCGATAGGTACCTATTATTATATAATTGATCCGAAAAACGGAAGAAAAGTAACGGCTGGTTATGTGGATGTAATTCGATAAACTATGAAAAGATTTTTAGTATTAGTGGGAACTCTTTTTTTTACCGGAGCAGTTGTTGCGCAGCAACGACCTCATTATACCCAATATATTCTTAATAATTATGTTTTAAATCCGGCTTTAAGTGGAATTGAAAATTATACCGATTTAAAAATAAGTACGCGTGATCAATGGGTTGGATTGAACGGTGCTCCCAAAACAAATTATTTATCAATTCATAAACCATTGGGTAAAGCTGATTATAAAACATCGGCCACTTCATATAATGTTCCCGGCGAAAATCCACGAGGAAATTCCTATTGGGAGAATTATACTGCTTCCGATCCCCATCACGGAATTGGAATGATTCTTTTAAATGATAAAGCAGGAAGTTTCAATCGTTTTTCGCTTAGTGGAACTTATGCCTATCATATTGGATTAAGTGGGCGAACCAATCTTTCAGCGGGTTTTTCGGGAGGCATCACAATGGTGAGCATCGATAAAACGAAACAAGATTTTACAGGTACCGGAAGTTCTAATGATCCGGCAACTTATTCAGTAAGTAATGAATTAAATAAAATAAAACCCGAAATAGGAGCCGGAGTTTGGCTTTATTCCGCCAATTATTTTCTGGGAATTTCTGCACAGCAAATCATTCCGCATAAATTAATGTTTGTGGATGATGCGGCTATCATTCAAAAAGGAGCATTTGTACCTCATCTTTTTCTTACCGGAGGATATCGCTTTTTGTTGAGCAATGATATTAATGCTCTTCCATCTTTTATGTTGAAATATGTAAAAGGAACTTCTACAAACGACTTTCAACCGGAAGGGAATTTAAAATTGCAGTACCGCGATTTAGTATGGCTGGGCGGATCTTATCGATACGAAGATGGCTATGCCGGCATGCTGGGTTTGAATGTTGCTAATTTATTTAATGTGGGTTATTCTTATGATTATACCACAACCCATTTAAATACCATGAGTAGAGGTACACACGAAATTGTAATTGGATTTTTATTAGGAAATAACTGGGGAGATACCTGTCCTCGTAATGTTTGGTAATAAAAAAACCTCACAACAGTGAGGTTTTTTTAGATATAGTTTGCGTTGCTTATTTTATTTCTTCTTTACTGACAAGCTTAAATTTTTGTTGCCCTTTTAAAAGTGGGCGATATTTATCAAGCTGTTCTTTTGATAAAAGTGTTCCATTAATCAAAAGAGAATCTCCACTCCACTCAATACTAAAATTCTTCCCATCAATTAACTGATCGGTTTTCAAAGCTTCAATAAATGGCGCAGCATCATTATCTGCAGTAACCGTCATTTCAATTTTATGTTCATTACTTTTTAATTGAGTAGCATTGTTCGTATTTATTTGCGCAAGCGAAGGTGCAATTACTAAGGAAACAATGGACATCAACTTAATTAAAATGTTCATTGAGGGGCCTGAAGTATCTTTAAAAGGATCACCAACTGTATCACCGGTAACAGATGCTTTGTGTGGTTCCGATTTTTTGTAATAAGTTTCACCATTAATTTCAACACCCTTTTCAAAACTTTTTTTAGCATTATCCCAAGCACCACCGGCATTATTTTGAAACATTCCCATCAAAACACCACTAACTGTAGCACCAGCAAGAAAACCACCCAATGCCTCAGGGCCTAAAATAAATCCAATGAAAAGCGGAGAAAGAATTGCTATAGCACCGGGCAGCATCATTTTTTTAATAGAAGCCTCTGTTGAGATCGCAACACATTTTTCATATTCAGGTTTGCCTGTTCCATCCATAATTCCAGGAATCGTACGAAACTGGCGACGCACTTCCTCCACCATTGCCATAGCTGCTTCTCCAACAGCACGAATGGCGAGAGCAGAAAATATAAATGGGATCATTCCACCAACAAATAAAGAGGCTAAAACATCGGCTTTATAAATATCAATTCCATCTATTCCTGCTACACCAACAAACGCTGCAAACAATGCAAGCGCCGTTAATGCTGCAGATGCAATTGCAAATCCTTTTCCGGCTGCAGCTGTTGTATTTCCCACAGCATCGAGTACATCTGTTTTTTCACGAACTTCTTTGGGTAATTCACACATTTCAGCAATTCCCCCTGCGTTATCAGCAATTGGGCCGAAAGCATCAATAGCTAATTGCATTGCTGTTGTAGCCATCATACCGGCTGCTGCAATTGCTACTCCATAAAGTCCAGCACACTCATAGGATCCCCAAATTCCACCTGCTAAAACTAAAATGGGTAAAAAAGTTGATTCCATTCCCACAGCTAATCCACCAATGACATTTGTAGCATGACCAGTAGCAGATTGACGAACAATCGACATAACCGGGCGCTTTCCCATGGCAGTATAATATTCTGTAATAATGCTCATTAAAGTTCCAACAACCAATCCCACAGCAATGGCTCCTAAAACCCCCCATTTTGTAAATTCAAATCCACGAAGCGACATTGTTTCTGGTAAAATAAAATAAACAAGGCCGACAGAAGCAATAGCAGTAAGAACAATTGATCCCCAGTTGCCCATATTCAATGCCTTCTGCACAGTTGTAGTATCAATTTTAGCTGATTCACTTATTTTAACAAACCAAGTTCCAACGATTGAAAATAAAATGCCAAAGCCTGCAATCAACATAGGTAAAAGAATTGGAGACAAACCACCAAGACCATCATCTCCTATAACAATTGTTTGTTGTCCTAATACTATTGTTGCCAAAACAGTAGCCACATAGGAACCAAAAAGATCGGCACCCATACCTGCTACATCACCCACATTATCACCAACATTATCTGCAATTGTAGCCGGGTTTCTTGGATCATCTTCAGGAATTCCTGCTTCAACTTTTCCAACAAGATCAGCGCCAACGTCTGCTGCTTTTGTATAAATACCGCCACCCACACGGGCAAACAATGCTATTGATTCTGCTCCTAATGAAAATCCAGTTAATACTTCAATCATCATCAACATCTCTTTTCCATTTACTGAAGATCCATCAGGTACGAAATACATTTTTAATATCAAGAATAAAGAACCTAAACCTAAAACCGCCAAACCTGCAACACCAAGTCCCATTACTGAACCACCCGTAAACGAAACTAAAAGGGCTTTGCGAAGACTTGTTCTGGCTGCTTGAGCAGTTCTTACATTTGCTTTAGTAGCTACCTTCATTCCTATAAACCCGGCAGTTGCACTAAACACTGCACCTAGTACAAAAGCTACTGCAATAAACCAGTGCGAATGAGGATTTGCAGCTGCCATTACTGCCAATAAAATACCAACAATAACTACAAAATATCCAAGTACTTTCCACTCTGTTTTTAAAAACGACATAGCGCCTTCAGCAATATAATTACTGATTTCTTTCATTCGATCATTTCCCGCGTCTTGCTTGTTTACCCAATTGTATTTTACCAAAGTATAAATCAGTCCGATAACACCAAAAACAGGGACGAGATAGAAGAGTTTTTCCATAATTTTTTAACTTTCGATGATTATTTTTAAGGACGGCAAAGATAGGGGAAAATGCCTTTTTTGAGATAGGAAGCTGATCAAGAATTTGGTTTCAAAAATAATTTTCTTGCTGTCAATCTGACAATTTATTTTCTTTGGAACAAGTCTTGTTACAAGGGTATTATCATAAAATTGAAAAAATTAAACAATGCAAAAAGAAAAAGGCACCATTTCGATTAATACAGAAAATATTTTCCCCATCATTAAGAAGTTCTTATACTCCGATAACGAAATTTTTTTAAGAGAATTAGTTAGCAATGCTGTTGATGCTTCGCAAAAAATGAAACGTATCAGTTCATTGGGACATTTTAGCGGAGAAATTGGCGAGCCATTGGTAAAAGTTGCTGTGAATTCAAAGGCAAAAACAATTACTATTTCGGATAACGGAATTGGAATGACAGCTGATGAAATTAAAAAATACATAAATCAAGTTGCTTTTTCTGGTGCTACTGAGTTTATGGAAAAATTCAAGGAAGCGAAAGATGCCAATGAAATTATTGGCCGGTTTGGATTAGGCTTTTATTCCTCTTTTATGGTAGCCGATAAAGTGGAAATTCAAACTCTTTCATATGTGGATGGAGCTGAAGCCGCTCGTTGGATTTGTGATGGTAGCACTTCTTTTGAGATAAGCAAAGGCAAACGTACAGAAAGAGGTACGGATGTTATTCTGTATGTTAATGAAGAGTCGATCGAGTTTTTGCAAGAACATAAATTGCAAAGTATTCTTGATAAATATGCAAAATTTTTGCCTGTTCCTGTACAGTTTGGAACTAAAAAACAATCCGTACCCGATGGAGAAGATAAAGACGGTAAACCAAAATACAAATCAGTTGATGTTGATAATATCATCAACAATACAAACCCAATTTGGACGAAAACTCCAGCCGATTTAAAAGATGAGGATTATTTATCATTTTATAAAGAACTGTATCCCTTTACAGAAGAGCCCTTGTTTTGGATTCATCTAAATGTAGATTATCCGTTTAATTTAACAGGCGTGTTATATTTTCCAAAGTTGAAAAATGACTTTGAAATTCAAAAAAATAAAATAAAACTTTTCAGTCGTCAAGTATTTATCACAGATGAAGTGAAAGATATCGTTCCTGAATTTTTACTGCTACTTCATGGTGTAATTGATTCGCCAGATATTCCATTGAACGTAAGTAGATCTTTTTTACAAGCCGATAGTAATGTAAAAAAAATCAATAGTTATATCAGTAAAAAAGTGGCCGATAAGTTGAGTGAATTATTTAAAAAAGATAGAAAGGTTTATGAATCGAAGTGGAACGATATTGGTTTGTTTGTAAAATATGGAGCCATCTCCGATGAGAAATTTTATGAAAAAGCCAAAGATTTTTTATTGCTGACCAATACTGCTGAAGAGCATTTTACAGCGGAAGAGTATAAATTAAAAGTAAAAGATTTTCAAACCGATAAAAATGGTCAATTAATTTGGTTGTACACTGCAAATACTGAATTTCATGACAGTTATGTAAAAGCAGCGCAAAAGAAAAATTATGATGTGCTGTTAATGAACTCTCCAATTGATACTCATTTCATTCAGCAGTTGGAAATGAAATTGGAAAAAACAGCATTAAAACGTGTGGATGCAGATGTCCTTGAAAAATTAATTGAAAAAGATGAAAGTCTTTCTCATCAACTTTCTGAAGATGAAATAAGTAAAGTAAAAGCTGTTTTTGAAAAAGCTATTAACAATTCCAATATGAAAGTTGAAGTGGAAAGTTTGACTTCCGAATCACTTCCTGTTTCTATTACGATGGAAGAATGGATGAGAAGAATGAAAGACATGTCAAAAATGGGAGGGGGTGGACCCATGAATTTTTACGGTACTATGCCCGATAGTTATAAAGTTGCTGTGAATGCTAATCATAAACTAATAGCTAAAATATTAACTGTTGACGAAGCACAACAAACAATCATCGCTAAACAAGCTTTTGATTTGGCGTTATTAGCACAAGGAATGCTCAAAGGTGCAGACTTAACTGCTTTTGTTGAGAGAAGTGTTGAGGTGATTGGATAACGCTTTTTTTGAAACTTCTTTAAATGCCAAAGAAATACTATTGACAATATCAGTTGCCAACAGTGCTTCTTGAGTAAATTTTTCAGCAGCAATATCTCCGGCAAGTCCATGAAGGTAAACACCCAATAGTGCAGCTTGTTGCGAGTTGTATTCTTGAGCTAATAATCCTGTAATTATTCCAGTTAACACATCGCCACTGCCAGCCGTAGCCATTCCAGCATTGCCAGTAGTATTAAAGAATTTTTTACCATCGGGTGTTGCTATTAAAGTATGATGTCCTTTTAAAACGACAATCAGATTAAACTCTTTTGCTTTTTGTGATGCAACCTTGATGCGTTCGTAATCATTTGTACAGATTCCAAATAATCTTTCAAATTCTTTTTGATGGGGAGTAATAATTGAAAAGGAGGATAGGACTTCGAGTAATTTTTTTTCTTCTGCAATAATATTTAAAGCATCTGCATCTACAATCAAAGGGTTAGAATTTATTTGCAAAAACTTTTTTAGAGCTTGCTTTGTTTCTGAAGCTGTTCCAATTCCTGGACCAATTCCAATTGCTGAAAAATTGGAGTTGTTTAAATCTATTTTAGTAAGAAGAGAAGAATTGATATCAGTTTGCACCATTGCTTCAGGTAGTTGTGATTGCATTATTTCGTAACCTGATTTTGGAATAAAGCAGGAGAGGAGCCCCACTCCGCTTCGCAAACAAGCTTTTGCTGCGAGTAAAGCAGCTCCCATTTTTCCATAACTTCCGGCTATAAGAAGTGAGTGTCCAAAATTTCCTTTATGTGCAAAACGATTTCTCGGTTTGTAAATTGCATTTATAAGAGTTTCATCTACCAATTCACTTTCTGTTTCAATTGAATCAAGAAACGTGGGATCTAAACCAATTTCAAGAATATGAACATTTCCTATTGCAGCTTTGTTATCAGCAATTAAAAAAGCAGGTTTATAACATTGAAAACTTAACGTATCAGTTGCATTAATAGTTGTATTCCCATTAGAGTTTTGATCAACTGCCAAACCACTTGGAATATCAATAGAAATAATTGTACAGTTCGAACTGTTAATATTTTCAATTACATCTTTTGCCAATCCATCTATTGGCCTACTCAAACCAGAACCTAATAAAGTATCTATAATTATTATATCATTTGGTAAAATTGGGAAATCATTTTTTTGACTTATAAAAAATATATTGGAAGAATCTATTTCTTTCAGTCGGAGAAAATTTTTCTGAAACTCTTCTGTTCCATTTGAATCAGATTCGAGTATGTACACCGCAACTACTTTCGCTTTTTTTAGCAACAATCTTGCTATAGCTAAACCATCACCTCCATTATTCCCTTTGCCACAAAAAATGCTAAACTCTTGTTTTGCTCCCATGTTTTCTGTTATCCAAGTGCAACATTTTTCCGCAGCTCTCTCCATTAAGTCAATGGCAGCAATAGGTTCTTGTTGAATAGTGAACTGATCCCAAGCCTTTAATTGTTCGGAAGTAGGAATCTTCATTCGGTTTTAATTATCTATTTCAAGGTACGAAAATCGAAAGAAATAGAGAGCCGCTTCTTAAAAGACTTTATTAGTAAGTCTATATTTGTACCAATGAAGCGGAAAGAATCCAAAACAAGTTATCCGAAAGAAAAGATTAAAATTCTTTTTCTTGAAAATATTAGTGATACCGCCATTAAAAAGTTTAAACAAAATGGATATACACAAATAGAAAGGATTGGAAGAGCTTTATCTGATGAAGAATTAATAAAAGAAATTAAAGGCGTTCATATTTTAGGGATTCGCTCCAAAACCAAAATCACAAAAAAGGTATTGGATGCTGCCACTAAATTGCAGGCGATTGGCTGCTTTTGTATTGGTGTAAATCAAATTGATTTGAATGAAGCCACCAAAAAAGGTGTTGCTGTTTTTAATGCTCCGTATTCCAATACAAGATCGGTTGCTGAGTTAGTTATTGGTTCTGCAATAATGCTCATTCGTCGTATTTCTGAAAAAAATAAAGCTGCTCATGAAGGAGTGTGGCTGAAAGAATCGAATGGTAGCTATGAATTACGGGGTAAAACTTTGGGAATTATTGGATATGGAAATATTGGTAGTCAGGTTAGTGTTTTGGCAGAATCGCTTGGATTAAAAGTTATTTTTTATGATGTTGAAACAAAACTGCCATTAGGAAATGCGGCTAGAATAAAATCGCTAAAAGATATTTTGAAACTTTCAGATATAATTACTTTGCACGTTCCTGAAACTGAACAAACAAAAAATTTACTTCATCAAACTAATATCAAACTTTGCAAGAAAGGCGCTATTATAATTAATTATGCAAGAGGTGAAGTGATAGATTTAGTAGCATTGCGAAATGCAATTCTATCCAACCAAATTAGCGGAGCTGCCGTTGATGTTTTTCCAATTGAGCCCGAAAAAAGTGGAGATTCTTTTTTATGTCCATTACAGGGTTTGCCAAATGTAATTCTTACTCCACATATTGGTGGTTCTACCGAAGAGGCACAGCAAAATATTGGCAATGATGTGAGTCTTAAACTTTTTGAATTTTTAGAGAAGGGAAGCAGTTTTGGATCACAAACTATTCCATCATTGGCTTTGCCGCCACAAGAAGGTTCGCACAGAATTTTGCATATTCACCAAAATCTACCTGGTGTACTTTCTGAAATAAACACACAACTTTCTAAGAATAATATTAATATTTTAGGACAGTATCTAAAAACCAACGACGACATTGGATATGTTGTTTTGGATGTGGATAGGTTACTATCAGAAAGAGCTATTCAGCTTTTAAAGGAAGTGAAGCATTCTATTAAACTCAGATTGCTGTATTAACTGACTAATAAAAATATCCCATAATTGATATTATGTTAAATAGATGTTTTTAAAATAAACCACCTACTGAAAAGTAAGTGGTTAGTTTCTATTGAATTGATTCTTGTTTCTTCTTGTATTCCTCTGCTTTTACATTATCTCCTTTCATCTCATAGGCTGAGGTAAGCAAATCAGCAACCATTTTAAAACTACCCTTTTCGGAAGTCTTTAAAGTAGTTTTTGTGTTATAGAAATCGAAAGCAATGAGTCCGTATTTAATTATTTCATCACAAGTAGAACTTACCAAAGCTTTGTAATCTGCTTTCTTTTTTAAATCCTCTGGCTTTGTTCCTTTTACAAGTCGCTGCTCATCTTGAATGTCAAAAGCTAAATTATAAAAATGTTTAGCTAGTAAAATGTTAGCTTCAGTATAATCTGGCTTTTTTTCCAAAATAGTTTTTATTCTCTGTTCAAGTTTCTTTTGAATTTCTTTGTATTCAACTGGTTTTACCTCACTGGTGTATGCGTAATTAAATAACTCTACAGCATAATTGTATTGTAAAACTTGTTTGTTGGGATATTTAGGAATGAGATCTTCATATTTAGCAAAAATTTTCTTCTTGTCTATTTCATTTTCTATCTCACCCAATTCTGTTAAATACCAAAAGTCATCTTCGGGATAAATTTCATTTCCCAGTTGCAAATATTTGGAACGATTTTGTAAGTCTCCTTTTTTAGAATGATAGTCAACTAAAAACTGATAGCCATCTTCGTTTCCTTTTCCACCAATTTTACGATCTGTAATTTTTGTATAATAGATAGCAGCTTCATCTTCTTTTTTCGCCATAAAAGCAGCCAAAGCTATGTTTTGAATAAGTGTGGTATCAAATTCCGGAAATGTGAAATTATTATAATCAAATCCTTTTGATGCTATAAAAGATTCAACGATATGTGCGTTTTTAAAATTATTAAGTGCTTCGGCATAATCTTTCTTATTGAAGTTTTGAGCAGCTAAATCAAAGTAATTACTGTAAATTTCAAATAACCGTACATTCTGTTCCAGCGTAGCTTGTATGGCTTTTGTATCAACTTCGTAGTATTTTTTAAACGCAGCAAAAGAAGTCATTCTTGC
Source organism: Chitinophagaceae bacterium (assembly GCA_004322425.1). GTDB lineage: Bacteria > Bacteroidota > Bacteroidia > Chitinophagales > Chitinophagaceae > VBAS01. Next base: position 23,637 of record SCVJ01000029.1, on the reverse strand, counting down.
ATCGGGATGTAGAGCAGAATAGGTTTCGCTTTTAGCAATTTCATTATAAATTATTCCTTTGTAATACCAACCCTCCCATTTAATTGCATTTTTTTCTTTTAACAAAAAAGCATCTACTGATGTTTTGGCTTTATCCCATTGTGCTTTACTAATTAAATCTTTAATATCATCAATAGTTTGTGCAACTAAAGAAGTGGTTAGAAACATAATTAGCAAAAGAGAATAAACTTTTTTCATATTTATTTTTTTTATCGTTTTAACTATTTTTTGGAAATTAAGATTGGACTCCATTATTTTCTGCTGCAATTTCTTCGTCAGAAGTTTCTGGTTCTTGCTCTTCAATTCTTGAAATGGCTGCTATCTCATCTTCGTTATCAAGTCGTATTAATTTAACACCTTGAGTTGCTCTGCCCTGTTCACTGATATTGGATACTTTCATACGAATTGTTACACCGCTTTTGCAAGTAATTAGTAAATCTTCTTTTTCAGCTACATCAAGCATCCCCACCAATTTACCTGTTTTTTCAGTTACATTAATTGTCTTAACTCCTTTACCACCACGGTTTGTGAAGCGATATTCATCAACGGGAGTTCTTTTTCCAAAACCCCGTTCACTCACTACCAACACCGTTTTCATTGCATCATCAGTTGAATTGACACATAGCATTCCCACTACTTCATCACCGTTTTCATCCACATCAATACCCGAAACTCCAATGGCACCTCTACCAGTTGCACGGACTTTTTCTTCTGAAAAACGAATCGCTCTTCCACTTTTAACTGCCAGCATAATTTGACATTTACCATCAGTCATTCTTGCTTCCAAGAGCTCATCCCCTTCATTAATCGTTATTGCATTTACACCAGTTTGTCTTGGACGACTAAAGTCTTCCAAAAGTGTTTTTTTAATAATTCCTTTTTTAGTACAAAGAACAATATAATTTGACGTTACAAATTCTTCATCTTTTAAATTCTTAACATCAATAATTGCACGAATTTTATCATCCGATGGAATCTGAATTAAATTCTGAATGGCACGTCCCTTGCCAGTCTTCTCTCCTTCTGGAATTTCGTAAGCGTTCAACCAAAAACATCTTCCTTTTTCGGTAAAAAACATAAGTGTATGATGTGTGGATGCAACAAATAAATGTTCTATCCAATCTTCTTCTCTTGTCCTTCCTCCCAAAACACCCCTTCCACCTCGCCTTTGAGAACGATACTCATTCACTGCTGTTCTTTTAATATAGCCAAGATGAGAAATGGTAATTACAACGTCTTCTTCTTTTATTAAATCTTTTATTTGCACTTCATCATCGAGGTATGTGATTTCAGTTTTGCGAGCATCACCAAATTTTTCTTTTACTTCAAGTAACTCTTGCTTAATAATTTCAAATCGCATTCCTTCATTTGCCAAAAGCTCAGTTAGTTTACCAATAAGTATCATCAATTCTTCATACTCTGCTTTAATCTTATCCATTTCCATACCGGTGAGGCGTTGTAAACGCATCTCCAATATTGCTTTGGCTTGAATTTCATCCAAACCCCAACCGGCATTTACTAAACTAGTTTTGGCAATATCAGGAGTGGAAGAAGATCTAATCAACCTAATCACTTCATCCAAATGATCCAATGCAATTAAATATCCTTTTAGTAAATGAGCACGCTTTTGAGCTTCCTTTAATTCAAATTGTGTTCTACGAACAACAACTTCGTGTCGAAATTCAACAAACTCCGAAATCAGATCTTTCAAATTCAAAGTTTTCGGACGCCCTTTTACTAATGCCACATTGTTGATGCCATAAGAAGTTTGCAGTTCTGTATGTTTAAACAATTGGTTAACAATAAGATTAGCGGCTATATCTCTTTTTAAATCGATAACAATTCGAGTCCCTTCTTTTTCGTTAGATTCATTATTTACATGAGAAATTCCAACAATAATTTTCTCATTTACTAAAAAACCAATTCGTTCGGTAAGAACATCTCTGCTTACTTGATAAGGAACTTCTGAAATAATGATTTGTTCCTTTCCGTTAGCTTTAGTTTCTATGGATAATCTTCCTCTAAGTACAACTCTGCCTCTACCAAAGTGCATACCAGCTTTTACACCCTCCATTCCATAAATAATTCCTTTAGTAGGAAAATCAGGGGCTTTTACAAATTGTATTAATTCCTCAATAGTAATATTCTTATTATCGATATAAGCAATACAACCGTCAATGACTTCGCTTAAATTATGAGGAAGCATATTAGTTGCCATTCCAACAGCAATTCCACTGGAGCCGTTCACTAATAACTGCGGAATTCTTGTAGGAAGTACCGTAGGCTCAGTTTCAGTATCATCAAAATTGGATTGAAAGTTTACTGTTTCCTTATCCAAGTCGTTGAGCATGCTATCCGAAAAACGATGTAAACGTGCTTCTGTATAACGCATGGCGGCAGGACCGTCACCATCTTGTGTTCCAAAGTTTCCTTGCTTGTCGATAATTGCATAACGCATATTCCAATCTTGCGCCATTCTCACCATAGCATCGTAAACTGCCGTGTCGCCATGAGGATGATATTTACCCAAAACCTCTCCAACAATACGGGCTGATTTTTTAAATGGTTTATTGTAGTGCAATCCTAATTCATTCATCGCATATAAAATTCTACGATGAACTGGCTTTAAACCATCGCGAACATCAGGCAAAGCACGACCTACAATTACAGACATCGAATAATCGATATAGGCTGTCTTCATTTGTTCCTCGATGTTGACAGAAATTACACGATCATTATCTTGAGTTTGATTTGCTTGAAAAGTCTCGTCCATAGCTTGTTGCCCTTGTTTTAATATTCAAAATAAAAGGAAGGCAAATGTACCGATTTTAAGCTGCAAAATCGAATAAAAATAGAGGATTTTATCCCCTTTTTTTAATGGGAATTTTGTTGGCGAATACTTAATTTCCCACTCGGAATTAATGATAAATTATGAGAACGATTCTTTTATTTGGTGCTGGTAAGTCGGCGACAGTTTTGATTGAATATTTATTGGATACTGCAGCTACCGAAAATTGGAAACTAAAGGTGGTGGATGCAGATACTCGATTAGCTACATCAAAAGTTGGTAATTCGTTTTTTGGTGAAGCCCATTCTTTTGACATCGAAAATTCTGAATTAAGAAATCAGCACATTCAACAAGCCGATATTGTAATTTCATTACTCCCTCCTGCCTTGCATTTTATTGTTGCTAAAAATTGTATAGCAGCAAAAAAAAATCTTCTTACGGCTTCCTACATTGACGAGAACATTCGTCAACTCCAATCAGACATTGAAAAAAATAAACTTTTGTTTCTATGCGAAATGGGATTAGATCCCGGCATTGATCACATGAGTGCGATGAAATTAATTGATGAAATACGAAATCAAGGAGGTGAAATCTCTTCTTTTAAGTCACATTGCGGAGGACTAGTAGCTCCTGAAAATGACAATAACCCTTGGCATTATAAAATTAGTTGGAATACGAAAAGTGTAGTGATGGCGGGAAAAGCAGGTGCTACTTATCAAGAAAATGGAATGCCAGTAAATATTAATTATGATCAACTTTTTAAAACTAGAAAGGAAATAGAAATAACAGGCCTTGGTTCTTATGATTGGTATCCCAATCGTGATTCGAGGAGTTACGCTACACTTTATGGTTTACAACAAGCTTCGACTTTTATTCGAACTACATTGCGCCACCCGAATTTCATAAAAGGCTGGAATCAAATCGTGCAATTGAAACTAACCGACGAACTATTTCTGTACAACACAAAAAACAAATCACTTAAAAGTTTCTATCAAGATCATTTTCAAAAATATGCGTTTGATATTTCAACTCTCGACAAAACCATATTGGAACAACTACAATTCTTGGGACTTGATGATGATGAAACTATTATTGGAAAAGACTCTTCAAGTGCTGCCGATGTAATGCAGCTTATTTTAGAAAATAAATTATCGTTATTACACCAAGATAAAGATATGATTGTAATGAAGCATGAATTGGAATATAAAATAGAAACAAAACAATTTAAACGCAACAGTACTTTAGTTGTAAAAGGAGAAAATCATTTGCACACAGCAATGGCAAAAACAGTAGGCTTGCCCTTGGGAATTGCCGCACGACTTATATTAAATGGAGAAATTAAATTAGATGGACTTCATATTCCCACTCATCCAAAAATATATTTGCCTGTTCTTAAAGAGTTAGAAAAATATGGAATTGAATTTCAAGAAGAAGGAAGTTAACATTACCTATTCCCTGCTCCCATTGATATGATTATTTTATATTCATCATCCGTAACGGGTTGAACAGAAAGTCGGCTAATTCTTATCAGAGCCATAGTAGCCAACTCTTTTCTTTTTTTGATTTCAGCAAGCGAAACGGAATTTTTTAATTTTCTTTTTGGTTTTAACGTAACGGCAACCCATCTTTCATCTGTTGTTGTGGAATCTTGATAAAAGTCTTTAATCACTATTGCAATGCCTATAATTTCTATTCCTTCGTTACTATGATAAAAAAAAACTTCATCCCCTATTTTCATATTTCGAAGATGAAGACGAGCAGTATAGTTGCGAACACCCGTCCAAGAAGTTTGCCCTTCTTTTACAAAATCATCCCAAGAATAGACAGAAGGTTCTGATTTTACAAGCCAATAAGCCATTGAAAATTATTTGTCACCAACCACTCGCCAATACGTCGGCGATGTGTAAGGTTTTTAATTTGTATCCTTTATTCTTAATATAGCCATCCAAATGCATTAAGCAGGAATGATCAGTGGAAATTAGATAGTCGGCATTTGTTGCCAATGCATTTTCAACTTTTTGTTCGGCCATTCCAATTGAAATGGGTTCAAATTTTACAGCAAATGATCCTCCAAATCCACAACAGGTATTAGTATCGTTCATTTCAATTAATTCCAATTCTTTAACGTGCGAAAGCAGTCTTCTCGGTTCTTTATTTATTTTGCATTCACGCAATGCAGAACAACTGTCGTGATAGGTTGCTTTGCCATTCAATTTTGCACCTACATTTTCTATTTGTAAAATGTTTACCATAAACTCCGAAAATTCAAAAATTCGTTTACTCAATTCTTTCACTTCATTATGCACTGATGAATTTTCTAAAAGTTTAAAATAATAGTTGCGAACAAAACCAGCACAACTTGAGCTTGGTACAACTATATAATCGTTTCCTTTAAAGTCTGCAACAAATTTCATACAAACCGATCTGGCTTCATCCCAAAATCCAGCATTAAAAGCGGGTTGTCCGCAACAGGTTTGCTTTGCATTATAGGTAATGCTACATCCAGTTTTTTCCAACACTTTAATCATATTAAAAGCAGTGGCAGGATATAATTGATCAATAAAGCAAGGTATAAATAATTGAACGTTCATACAACAAAAACTGTTTAAACTAATAAGCTATAAAAATATAGGTTTTATAAAACAAAAATGGCATTCTTGTGTGAATGCCATTAAAATAATTTAAGATCTCATTTTAATTATAAACTCCAAGTTTTGCTAAATATTTGTCAGCTTCACTACTTTGTTGAGTGCCGGGAAATTTATCTTTTACTTCTTTATAAAGTTCAATTGCTTCTTTAGTTTTACCAGTTTTTTCGGCAAGTCCTGCTGCATTGAAAAGATATTCAGCTGCATTGTAAGTGTCATCTGTGAAATGATGAGCCGCTTTTTGATAATAGGAAATAGCCTCATCATTTTTGTTTAACTCAGAATAAGCATCAGCCAATAACTTATAGGCTCGTGCCTGAACTTGTGCTGCATCGGTGTCAAATGCTTCTAATTGCTTTATGGCATTTGCAAAATCTCCGGTTCGTAAATAGCAATCACCTGCATAAAAATGTGCAAGATTTGCAGCTTTAGTTCCACTAAATTTATCAAGCACTTTTATCAATCCAATATTTAATCCGTCACCGTGCAAAGCTTTTTGCAAACTATCTACACGATAATATTCTTCTGCCTTAAATAGGGCATCAGCTGCTTTGGCTTCTTTTGGCTTTTGAATAAAATTATTGTAACTCCAATAACCTCCAATGATTATTGCAATAGCTACAACTGCGATTGAAATTGATTTTTGATTGGAATTCCATAATTGCTTTGCTTTCAAAACAATTTTCTCATCGTGCTCATTCTCTGAAATTGAATTCTTAACTGCCATACGGTTGTTTAATATTAAAAAGATTAATCAATAATAAATGGATAATTCTGATCGACATAAACATCTTTCAAAACTTCGCTATCATCGGGCCACGGACTTTCTTCTGCAAATTTAACCGATTCTGCAACAATGGAATCTACTCTTGCGTTAATTGCTAAAATGTCTTCTTCAGTGGCGATATTTGATGCTATAATTTTTGTTCGAATTTGTTGAATAGGATCTTGATCTTTAAACTCTTCTACTTCATCCTTACTTCTATACTTCTGAGGATCGCTAATGGAATGACCTTTATAGCGATATGTTTTTAATTCCAACAAAGTAGGTCCACCTTTCTCTCTTGCTCTTTTTACTGCACGGTCAACAGCTTCGTGAACAGACTCGGGACTCATTCCGTCTACAGCATCTGCCGGCATTTCGTAGGCATCGGCCAACTTATAAATATCAATAACATTGCTAGTTCTTTCAATAGAAGTGCCCATCGCGTAATTATTATTCTCACAAATAAAAATTACTGGTAATTTCCATAACATAGCCAGGTTGAAGGTTTCATGCAAAATACCTTGGCGAGCTGCTCCATCTCCAAAAAAACATAACACCACATTTTCAGAATCTCTGTATTGTTCAGCAAAAGCCAACCCTGCTCCTGTTCCTATTTGAGCTCCCACAATTCCATGTCCGCCATAAAAATTCACATCCTTTCCAAAAAAGTGCATACTTCCTCCCTTGCCTTTTGCACAACCAGTTGCTTTACCGTACAATTCGGCCATACAACTATTTACAGAAACACCTTTAGCAATTGCTAAACCGTGATCACGATATGAAGTGATAAATAAATCTTCGGAAAGAGTGGAGGTCATGCAACCTGCAGCAATAGCTTCTTGCCCTACATAAGCATGATAAAATCCACGAATTTTACCTTCCATTTTGTACTTCTCCTCCGAGATCAGTTCAAACTGTCTTATAAGTTGCATTAACTCGTACCAATACAAGTATGTTTCTTTGGAAAAATTGATAGACAAAAGTTAAAAAATTTGAGTTGCAAAAATAGGATAATCAATGTAAATTTTACTTTAGATTTTTCAAACTTGACTTGCTAAGTTTTTGCCTTTATCTTGCAGCCCTCTTGTTGCAAATTCAATCTATAACGTTAACGCAGTTTAAGAATTATTCCCAGCAATCTTTTCAATTCCATGAAAGGATTATTGGTATTTGTGGCAAAAATGGTGTTGGGAAAACAAATTTATTGGATGCTATTCATTATCTCAGTTTTGCAAAAAGTCATTTTAACAGAATTGAACAATTGAATTCATTGCACGGTTATAACGGATTTAGAATTGAAGCAACGATTCAATTAAACGACAAAGCAGAAAACGTTATTTGTATTGTTCGTGAAGATGGTAAAAAAGATTTTTTGTTGAACGAAGTTCCGTATCAAAAAATGGCTAATCATATTGGACGTTACCCTTGCGTAATGATTGCTCCCGATGACATTCACATTATTACCGGCATTAGCGAAGATCGAAGAAGATGGATGGATAGACTTTTTTCCCAATTAGACTCAGTTTATCTTTCGCATTTGGTAACCTATAACCGATTACTCCAACAACGAAATTCCTTGCTTAGAAATTTTGCAGAAAACAATGTAACCGATTTTACACTTTTAGATGTATTGGACGAGCAAATGCAACCACATACAAATTATATATTTGAAAAGCGGAATTCCATGTTGCAATTATTGATTTCTGAAATTTTAAGCAACTACAAAAAGATAAGTGCAGTTGACGAATCTCTTGAAATTTTATATGAAACCGAGTTACTGCACACTCCATTTTCTGAATTATTAAAATGGAATCGCAAAAAAGATCTGGCTGCGCTTAGAACTACTGGTGGAATTCATCGTGATGAAATTATATTCAAAATTAATAGCCAACTTTTTAAAAATATTGCATCACAAGGGCAAAGAAAGAGTTTACTTTTTGCACTAAAGTTGACAGAGTTTGAAGTTTTGAAATCAAACAAAGGGTTCTCTCCTATTCTATTATTGGATGATGTATTTGAAAAATTAGATGAAGACAGAATCGGCAATTTGCTTCAAGAGGTTTGCACAGCAAAAGACGGACACGTATTTATTACAGACACCAATCGTGAACGACTAGCAATACATTTAAAACAATTCACAAGTGGTTTTGCAATTATAGATTTATAGACTGAACAAATTTCAAAAGGAAAGTTAACTTTGTTATATGAGTGAATATTCAATTGGAGACGCTTTAAAACAATTTCTGGAAGGAAGTAAATTAAAAGGAGACGTTCAAGCACTACAAGTTCAAGAAGCTTGGGAAAAAATAATGGGAAGTACTATTTCAAAGTATACCGAGTCGATTAAAATCATTGACAAAACATTAATTATTACCACAAACGTTGCTCCCTTAAAACAGGAACTTATTTATCAAAGAGATAAAATAATTCAAAGAGTTAATGAAGCATTGGGGCAAAAAACTATTACAAACGTTGTGATAAAATAATTTTTTTGGCTGCCTCAAAATCTGTTGGAGCCCACTTCCCTTCTACAATTCCTTTTTTTAGTAAATACATAGTAGGATTTATTCTTGCTGCTGTTCGTATTGCCGTTGCGTCGCAACGCACTACAAGAATATCTGGGTTATTTATAATGTATGAAAATTTATTTTTCGATGAGTTTGAATTTTCACTTTCAGCAGTAACAACAACCATCTGAATATCATTTTCAAAAAGTAAATCTTGCATTTCGGCAATGCTTTTATTCCAAGAGGGATTAATTTTAGATATGCGTTCGGAGAAAAATAGAACAAGTGGTTTTTCTTTTTCCAAGATTTCATAAGTTACATCCAAGTTATCAAGGGTCTTCAATGAAAATCCTTTTATGGGAGGTTCATTGTTTTTCCCCTTTCTAATTAGTTTGTCATAGCGATCTACGAACTTATAAGTTGAATCATTAAAGTCTTCGGGAAATTTGTCTGCTGTAAATTCAACTCTTGTACCTATTTTATCATACACAAATGTTACAACCACACTATCGGTAATTGCATTTGCAGGCATCTTCATTTTCTCTGAAATGCTATTTCCATTTTTGAATGGAAGGCAATCAAAAAGTGGTAAATGATTTAAAACATAAAGCTGTATCCAAATACTACCAACTGTTGTTCCAATTAATAAACAGACATTAATTGATTTTGAGAACAAAGGTTTTATTGTATTGCTAACAATAAATAAAAGGGAAATCAATACGAGAAGTATAACGTCTTTGACAAAGGAAGTTAATGGAGAGATTGGAATACAATCTCCAAAGCAACCACAATTTTTAAATTTTCCTGATAAAAAGGCATATCCGGTTAAAAACGTAAAAAGTAAAATAAGAACCAAAAGTATCCAACTTATCAAACGACTTTTCCAACCAATTAATAAAGCTACACCTACAACTATTTCAAAGGCAATCAGCGTAAAAGAAATTAAAAGAGACAAGCCATTGAACTGGCTTAGATTCCAGAGTTCAAAGAATTCCTGCATTTTGTAGCTAAGCCCCATGGGGTCATTAGCTTTTATTAGTCCTGAAAAAATAAAAAGTGTTCCAACGACAATGCGAACAATTGGAATTAATAATTTCATAATAGAAAATATTGTTACTGAATGGGCTTAAAATTACAAGCTATTTTCATTCAACAATATAAGTGCAAAAACTGCGTAGTTGATAATATCCAAATAGTTCGCATCTATTCCTTCGCTTAAAATGGTTTTGCCGTCATTGACTAAAATTTGTCGAATGCGTTGCAATTTCATTAAAATTAAATCCACAAAACTTTCCTGACTCATACTGCGCCAAGCTTCTCCGTAATCATGATTTTTATCTAACATTAATTTTTTGGCAGCTTGAATATTAGCATCAAATAGTCGCGCTACTTGTTCAATTGGAATTTCTTCGGGATCATCATCTGTTAATGAATATTGCATTAACCCAATGGCGGCATAGTTAATAATGCCTTTAAATTCTGAAGCAATTCCATCTGCAATTTTTTGCTCTCCTTTTTGTTGAATAGTTCTGATACGTTGTGCCTTAATAAAAATTTGATCCACAATAGAAATGGTACGCAATACTCGCCAAGCAGTACCGTAATCGGATGCTTTATTTAGAAAAATTTCTTTAGATGAAAGAATAATTTTTTCGTATTGTAAATCAGTATTCATTTTATAGTAATCAGTTAATAGTGTATTTGTACTCTATTTCGAAATCAAAAATAACAAACAATGACGAATGTTTAATTGGATTTGTCAATGAATGAAATGTTATTTATTTAAAAAATCCCGATGCAAAAGCAACGAGATTTTAAGTTTCAAATATGTTTAAAATTTTTAATTCTTGATTTGAGGTTGTTCAATTTGAATAGATGGAACATTAGAAGCAGTTGGAGCTTTTGTGTTTACACTCAAAATTTCAACTTCAAAAATTAAATGTTCAAAAGGTTTGATATCCTGAGTTCCAGGGCTTGCACCATATCCTAATAATGAAGGAATGTAAACTTTAGCTTTACTTCCAACACGCATCAATAGCAAAGCATCATCAAGTCCGATAATACTTCCACCGGGCATTCCACCTGTTCCTGCTGTAAAACCAATGGGATCCGTATGATGAAAACTGGTGTCCATGTTTGTATCAAATATTTTTCCTGAAAAACTGGTTCCTTTATATTTTATCGAAACATAACTTCCTGAGTCTACAACCGTGCCTGTGCCCGGTTCTATAAATTGTACATACGCACCGTTTTTAGTTTTTATAGCTGTGATTTTATTTTTTGCAATTGAATCACCTACTTCTTTTATCTCCTTGTCTAAAAAAATCTTTTTTTCATTTTGTTCATCTTTTGCTGATGCTTCCCAATCTTTAAACACACCAAGTATTGTGACATAGGTGAATATTTTGTCGCCTTTTTTCATAAACGGAGGCATTCCCATGGGGTTCTTTTTTAATAAAGTATCAATAAATTGAATACTTACTACACTGTCACCATTTTTTAATTGGCTAAAAATTTCGGTTACTTCATAGCCTGGAGAATTAGCTAAATATTGAAAATAAATAGGCAATTTGCCGTACGATTCATACAACAAACTGTCATTCAGTTTTTGAGAAAAGTGAAGTTTGATAAAACTTCCCGAATCAACTTTTGTACCATTTTTGGATGCGTAGATTTTATACGGCATTCCAGTTTTCGATTTTTTGTACGAATTGCAACTCGTGAAAGCCAAGGCTACAACGACTGCAAAAAATAAAATAATTCTTGTTTTCATTTTTGATTTTTATAAAAGTAAATGTTTGTTTTCCTGTAGTGCTGTGGTAAACACGGCAACTGTTTTTTCAAGAGCATCAGAACTACGGCCTCCTGCCGCGTTAAAATGTCCACCTCCCTCAAAATATTTTCGAGCAAAGCTATTACAATCAAAATCTTTTTTGCTGCGAAAACTCCATTTCCTTTCTTCGTCCCGATCAATTACAATGGCAACAAATTTAATTCCTTGAATGCTTTGCGGGTAATTTACCAATCCTTCGGTATCCCCCGTTTTAATTCTGTACTTTATAAGATCGGATTTGGGAACAGTCAATAAAACCGTATTGTATTCATAAAAAATTTCCATTCGGTTCAATAAAACGTGCCCAATAAATCGCATTCTATTCTCTAAAAAATTATCATAAAGATTATTATGAACATCCATATGTTCAAGGCCTTTGTTTTTTAACTCAGCCACCAAATGATGAACCGAAGCGCTCGTAGATGAAAACCGGAAAGAACCCGTATCGGCTACTACACCGGCATAAATACATTCGGCAATTTCTTTTGTAATCTTATTTGAATAACCAGAAGCAGTAATAAAATCATAAACCATTTCTGACGTGGACGATTTATTTACATCACTATTACCATAATTAAAAGCAGCAACATCGGGCTGTTGGTGATGATCAATTAGAAATTTTGTACAGCTAATTTTTGCTAACTTATTTTCCATTCTCTTTGTCCGAGAAAGCGTATTAAAATCCAAACAAAAAAGCCAATCAATTTCGTCTAAAATTTTATCTGCATTTTCTTGCTGACTTTCATAATTCAGAATTTCTTTGCAACCGGGCATCCATTGTAGCCAATCTGCCCAATTGGTAGGTGAAATAACCGAGACGGTATGCCCCAAATCTTTTAAGAAAAGGGAAAGAGCCAAAGAAGAACCTAATGCATCTGCATCTGGTTTTTGATGCATTACAATGGAAACCTTTTTTGGATTGTTTAATACAGAATATATTTCTTGTAGGGGCTTCATAAACGGCTGCGAAGTTAAGTGAATTGTGCAATTCAAAATTGAAAGAATCAGATTTTATAATTGATTTACAAGATGAGTTTTCATTTTCAAATTGGCTGTTTAACTTTTTGAAATTACTTTTGCCGCGAAAATTATATACAAAATGAGTAATAGAACTTTAACTATGATTAAACCCGATGCCATGAAAAATGGTTATGCGGGAGCAATTATTGACATGATTAGCAAAGCTGGATTTAAAATTGTTGCATTAAAACAATTAAAATTAACAGCTGAAAAAGCTGGAGAATTTTATGCAGTCCATAATGCAAGACCATTTTATGGCGAATTGGTTTCTTTCATGAGTAGTGGAATCATCATAGCTGCTATTTTAGAAAAGGAAAATGCCGTTGCTGATTTTAGAAAACTCATTGGAGCCACTAATCCTGCTCAAGCTGAAGATGGTACTATCAGAAAAAAATATGCCACTTCTCTTGGAGAAAACGCAGTTCACGGAAGTGATAGTGATGAAAATGCGAAGATTGAAGGTGACTTTTTCTTCTCTGCTTTAGAAAGATTTTAATTCGAAATTTCTGAATTAACAACGGCCTCATTTCCATACATCTGATTCTTAAATTTTAAGGAAGGTGATGGAATAAATTCGACAATGTTTAAGGAATTCCACTTAAGATCAATTGCTTCAATGGTAGCATTATCTGAAACAATTACATTAGGCCATTCGCGTTGAAAATTATCGAATTCAGCAGTTTTGCGGGTTCCATCAAATCCTATACAAGAATTTGTTGTGGCTTTGTACAAAATATTATCGCGTTTTGGGTCTAAATTATTACAGAAGCGCCACAGCGCTATTGGTAAATCGTTAGCGTCAACAGTATGCTCTACATAAACTATCATCTTAATTCCATTCATTTCACGTAAAGAACAAATCTGTTGATGTAATTCTCGAATATGTCCTTTTCTGTTTTTTTTGATTGAAATAAATAAGCAAGGAATATTTATTGAAACTAATGAAGTATTGACAATTCTTATTTCAGAAAATTGGCTTTTAATATTTTCTATCTCTACTATTGAGTTGACTTTAATTGATTGAAAAGATTCATCCAATTCTTCAGGTAACTTTAAAGTTCCATCGATACACATTTTTCCTCCGAAGCCAAGCTTACTGCAACTATGGTCGAGGACATCCATTGGACCGCTGCTGAAATAAATATCAGTAGCAGGGTTTAAATTTTTAAAAACAGTTTCCGCTACATCTTGGTAATCTGTAATTTTTGTTTTCCCATCAATCAAAACAAGTATTTTATTAAACATCATTTGACCAGCTCCCCACATGGCGTTCATTACTTTTTGTCCTTGGCCAGCATACGATTTATCAATTTTTACAATAACAAGATTATGAAACACTCCTTCAATCGGCATTTCCATATCAATAATTTCAGGAACCAATGTCATTTTTATGGGAGCTAGAAATATTCGCTCAGTAGCTTTTCCTAACCACGCATCTTCCTGTGGTGGAATACCAACTATTGTTGCAGGATAAACTGCATTTTTTTTATGCGTGATGCAAGTAATATGAAATCTTGGATACCAATCGGGCAAAGAATAATAGCCTGTGTGATCTCCAAATGGACCCTCCCAAATCAATTCATCATTTGGATCGACATACCCTTCAATAATAAAATCTGCATCAGCGGGGACTTCAATTTTTGGTTGAGTAATGCATTTAACCAATTCCACTTTTTTCTTTCGGAGAAATCCGGCCAACATATATTCATCAACATTTTCCGGTAAAGGAGCAGTGGCAGCATAAGCATAAACAGGATCACCACCTAATGCAACAGCAATCGGCATTCGTTGATTCAATTTTTTATACTCATTAAAATGTTTGGCGCTTACTTTATGTTTATGCCAGTGCATTCCAGTAAGTTTTTCAGAAAACACTTGCATACGATACATTCCCACATTTCGTATTCCGGTATTTGGATCTTTTGTATGAATGATTGGTAACGTAACAAACGGACCTCCATCTTTTGGCCAACAAGTAATCACAGGAAGTTTAGTGATATCGGGCTCTGACATTATAATTTCTTGACATTCGCCTTTTCCTCTTTTTATTGTTGGCATCCAAGAAGCAAACTTGCTGAGCTGTGGAAGTAAATTTAGTTTGTCGAAAATATTTTCCTTTGGTGCAGATAATAATTTAAAAAGTGCTTCAATCTCTGCAGCAATATCATTTAAGTTTTCAACTTTTAATGCCAAACACATTCGCTTCTCACTTCCATAAGCATTCATTAAAACCGGAAAATCATATCCTGTATTTTCAAACAAAAGTGCCTTCCCCCCTCCTGGTTGTTTGCTCATCCTATCCGTAATTTCCGCCATTTCCAATATGGGATTGACATAAGTTGTAATTCGAATCAACTCATTTTCATTTTCAAGGACATCAATAAAATGCTTCAAGTTTTTGTACGCCATATAAAATCTATTTTACAAAATTATGTTTAACACTAAAAAGATTATTGAAACATTTCTGAAAAGGGTGAGATACCGAGTCCTGGCAGATTTGCAACTTCCACTTTGCCGCAATTGTAACTAATTCCAGATGCTAAATCCTTAGCTAATAATAAAGGTCCATCCATATCAACGAAGTCGACCAATGGAAGAAACTGGGCAATAGCTGCAGATCCGATTGTACTTTCATTCATACATCCCATCATTACTTTTAATCCTAATTTTCTTGCTATAAAAATCATTTGTCTAGCAGGTGTCATCCCACTACATTTTGTAAGTTTAATATTTATTCCATGAAAATGGGTTACACATTTTTCCAAATCTTTTTCAAAAACACAACTTTCATCAGCTATTAATGGAATTGCGGAAGTTTCAAAAAGAATTTTCATTCCATCCCAATTATTTTTTTCAAGTGGTTGTTCAATAAGTTCAATCCCCATTTCAGTCAGTAATGGGATTTTTTCTAATGCTTCATCCAAAGTCCATCCACCATTAGCATCAACACGAAGCAGTGAATCAGTATTTTTTCTGATTGCTTTTAAAATTTCAATATCATTTTCAAATCCTACTTTGATTTTGTAAATAGGCCAAGGTTTAGATTTGATTTTATCCAACATTGTTTCAATGCTGTCAATTCCAATTGTATAATCTGTAAGTGCGTTCTTGTTAACATCTAATTTCCATAATTCAGTTATTTTTTTCCCTTTTCTTTTTGCATGAAGATCCCAACCAGCCATATCCAAAGCACAAACTAAAAATGGATTTTTTGGAAAAAGATGATGCAAAAAATGCCAAAATCGTTCTGGATCAGTAAAAGAAAATTTTTCAACTATTTCTTTTTTTTCTTCAAGATCTTCCATCATTTGTTCTACGGTAATATTATAATAACTAATGGCCGGTGCTTCGCCGTACCCTTTTGTTCCGAAATAATCCAATTCCACAACAAAAGTGGGTTGGCTTTTTTTAGAAGCTTTTGAAATTGTAAAGGGATATTGAAATGGCAAATCAAATTTAAAACTGCTTATTTTCATACTACAAAATTGCAGATAAAATTGCATCCTATTTCATAGTCCCTTAATTTTGCACCCGTCTACGTTTTTAAAAATAAATGCCTTGCTAAAGTAGACAGTTAGCTTTGGCAATAAAAATGGCTTTGGTATGATGCAGGAACCACAAAAAAACAAATTATATTGGTTAGGATTTTTTGTTTCAACCTTAATTTTAGGTTGGATGATTTATTCCCATAACGAATGGCTAACACTTATGCTACCTTTTGTAACTACTTTTTTTGTGAAAGCAATGAAAATTATGTAAGCAGAATAACTTCTTTGAATAAAAAAATCCACCTTATTGGTGGATTTGTCATTTTACTAAACCGGTTTTATTATTTTACTTCTTCAAAGGGAACATCTTGTACATTATCTGTACTAGTTGATTCCGTTTTTTGTTCTTGACCGTTAGTTGGATCTGCTTGTGCTTGTCCAGCTTGATTAGTAGCATTGTACATATCCTGGCTTGCGGCTGTCCACGCTGTATTTAATTCAGTCATAGCAGCGTCGATTGCTGCAAGATCTTGAGACTTATGCGCTTCTTTCAATTTTGCAACGGCGGTTTCAATAACAACTTTCTTTTCAGCAGGTATTTTTTCTCCAAATTCCTTTAACTGTTTTTCTGTTTGAAATATTAAACTATCAGCTGCGTTAAATTTTTCCACTTTTTCTTTTTCAAGTTTATCACCTTCTTCATTTACTTTGGCATCATTCTTCATTTTCTCAATTTCTTCTTTCGTCAATCCACTTCCAGCTTCAATACGAATTTTTTGTTCTTTACCGGTTCCTTTATCTTTTGCAGTAACATGTAAAATACCATTTGCATCGATATCAAAAATTACTTCAATTTGCGGAACACCTCGTGGAGCTGGTGGAATTCCATCTAAATTAAAAACTCCTAAACTCTTATTATCCTTTGCCATTCCACGTTCTCCTTGTATTACATGGATTTGAACCCCTGGTTGATTATCCGCTGCTGTAGAAAAAACTTCAGATTTTTTAGTAGGAATTGTGGTATTGCTAGGAATAAGATGTGTCATTACGCCACCTAAGGTTTCAATTCCTAAAGAAAGCGGTGTAACATCTAACAATAGAACATCCTTTACTTCTCCTGTTAAAACTGCCCCTTGAATGGCTGCTCCAATAGCTACAACCTCATCAGGATTTACACTGCGATTAGGTTTTTTACCAAAAAATTTCTCTACAATTTCTTGAACTTTTGGAATTCTTGTTGATCCGCCTACTAGAATTACTTCGTCAATTTGAGATATACTCATTCCTGCGTCTTTTAAAGCTTGTTCACAAGGCTTTAAACAGCGTGCAAATAAAATATCGGACAATTGTTCAAATTTGGCTTTTGTCAACTTCTTAACTAAGTGTTTTGGAACACCATCAATAGCAGTAATATATGGCAGATTGATTTCTGTTTCAGAAGAAGAACTGAGTTCAACTTTGGCTTTTTCAGACGCTTCTTTTAAACGTTGTAATGCCATTGGATCTTTACGAAGATCTATTCCTTCTTCATTTTTGAATTCTAGCGCTAACCAATCCATCACTACTTTATCAAAATCATCTCCACCAAGATGTGTATCTCCATTTGTACTTTTTACTTCAAAAACACCATCACCTAATTCTAAGATTGAGATATCAAACGTACCACCACCCAAATCAAATACTGCTATAGTTTGATCATGTTTCCCTTTATCTAATCCATATGCTAAAGCAGCTGCAGTTGGTTCGTTTACAATTCTGCGAACATTTAGCCCGGCAATTTCGCCCGCTTCTTTAGTGGCTTGACGCTGTGCATCATTAAAATAGGCAGGAACTGTGATAACGGCTTCGTTCACTTCATGCCCCAAATAGTCTTCAGCTGTTTTCTTCATTTTTTGAAGAATCATCGCACTAATTTCTTGAGGTGTATAATGTCTGCCATCTATGTCAATACGAACGGTATTATTGTCACCCTTTGTAGTTTTATAACTCCAATGGCTAATTTCCTCTGTTACCTCATCATGCCGACGTCCCATAAACCGTTTAACACTCATGATAGTGTTTTGAGGGTTTGTTATTGACTGTCTTTTTGCAGGATCTCCTACTTTTCTTTCACCATTTTTAAGAAAAGCAACAATTGACGGAGTTGTACGGCGTCCTTCATCATTAGCAATAACAACCGGCTCTCCTCCTTCCATTACGGAAACACAGCTATTGGTGGTTCCTAAATCTATTCCTATAATTTTTCCCATTTTTTATGATTTTTTATTTCAGTATCATAATGCAAGGATAATGCCATCGGGAACTTTAATGAAATTTTGGCAGTAAACCGTAGTTAAGCGACAGATTTTCTAAACGCAAATTTTTTTTGGGCTCCAAAACTAAAAAGTACCACGAATAAGGTTGTTACTAATTTAGAAGGCAGTGGCCACCAATGAAGTTGTTCAATAAAAAATTTTAAAAATCCATAGTTCAGTAAAATACAAATGGATACTACTGAAAGATATTTAACCAATTGTATTCGTTTTTTATTTTCTGCTGATTCGGGAAAAACTATATATCGTGAAAGTAGAAATCCTGTTAAAAATGTTATTGGGAAAACAAGTAAAAAGGCGGCAATGTGTGGACTAATTGCAATGAAATAGAGTGATACAATTTGCTTTTTGAAAATAAGATTGTAAGCCAAAAAATATAGAACGATGTCGGCTAGTGTATTCGATCCTCCGCAAGCGACATAACGAAAGTTTTGTTTACTTATCCAATTGCTGAATGGAGGATAGAAAAAATCTATACTGTTTTGTAAACTTTTCTGAATATTTTCTACTTGCCTTTTCATCGTGTGCAAAGATAAGTTTTGAAGATTGCTAGTTAGAAAAAGCTATTTTTGTCATTGTCGCAAAACATTGAAAACAACAGCAAATAATGAACACGGCGGAACAATTACAAAAAATTGCAAAAGAAACAATTGAATCATTTTCCGGACTTTCAATTGAAAATAAAAATATACTTATTACTCCTACTAAGCCTGAATTTGAGGGTGATTACACGTTGGTGCTTTTCCCCTTTATAAAGGCACTAAAAAAATCTCCGGAGGTTTTAGGAAATGAAATTGGGATCTTGATGATCAATAGTCATCCAGAATTATTTAAATCGTATAATGTAATTAGTGGATTTTTAAATTTTCGATTAAACGATTTGTATTGGATTAATTTTTTGCAAAAAAATTGTACCGATTCCAATTTTGGTAAGAAAAATTCAAACGGAAAAAAAATAATGTTGGAATATTCTTCACCCAACACAAATAAACCACTTCATCTAGGACATCTTCGAAATAATTTTTTAGGATGGAGCATTGCAGAAATTCTAAAAGCTAACGGCTACGAAGTTGTAAAAACTTGTATTGTTAATGATCGCGGAATTCATATCTGTAAAAGTATGGTGGCTTGGCAGCTTTTTGCAAAAGGAGAAACGCCAAGCAGTGCCAATATGAAAGGTGATCATTTTGTGGGTGCTTATTATGTGAAATTTAATGATGAATATAAAATACAAGTGCAAAAATTAGTAGCGGAGGGAATGCAAAAAATGGATGCCGAAAAAGAAGCTCCAATTATGCTCGCTACGCAGCAGATGTTGCTTGATTGGGAAGCCGGAAAAGATGGTGTAATAAATTTATGGCAAAAGATGAACTCTTGGGTTTATGACGGGTTTGAGATTACTTATAAAAGAATTGGCACTGATTTTCATAAAACATATTACGAAAGTGATACTTATTTACTCGGTAAAAAGATTGTAGAAAAAGGAATAGCTAGTGGAGTTTTCAATAAAATAGAAGATGGCAGTGTTTGGATTGATCTTACTTCCGATGGATTGGATAAAAAAATAGTCATGCGGAAAGATGGGACATCAGTTTACATAACGCAGGATATTGGATTAGCCGAGCAAAAATTTGAAGAATATCGTGCCGATGAAAGTATTTACGTAGTGGGCGATGAACAGAATTATCACTTTAAAGTTTTAAAACTGATTGCTCAAAAACTTAAATTACCAGGCGCCGATGGAATTTTCCATCTTAGTTATGGAATGGTAGAATTGCCAACTGGCCGAATGAAAAGTAGAGAAGGGACCGTTGTGGATGCGGATGATTTAATTGACGAAATGATTTCCATTGCAGCAAGTCATACTGATAAAATTGGAAAAGTGAGTGATCTTTCTGCTGAAAACTTAAAGGAACTTTACAACACTATAAGCTTGGGTGCTTTAAAGTTTTTTCTTTTACGCGTTGATCCAAAAAAGAAAATGATTTTTAATCCTGAGGAGTCCATCGATTTTCATGGATTTACTGGACCGTTTGTACAATACACTCATACAAGAATTAAATCAATTCTAAGTAAAGTGGAGGAAAGTGAATCTGAATTACTCATCACTGAAATTTTACCATTAGAAAGAAAATTAATTATTAAACTAGAACAGTACGGTACAATTCTTGAAGAAGCAGCAAAAGAACATAATCCTTCTTTGGTGGCTATTTACGCTTTTGAAGTTGCCAAATTATTTAATTCTTTTTATGCGGAGCATTCAGTGCTGCATGCTGAAACAGAGGGTAACAAACAATTTCGAATTCAACTTTGTAAAATGACTGTACATATTATTGCATCAGCTACAAGTTTATTGGGAATGAAAGTTCCTGATAGAATGTAATAATTTGGAATACATTATTTTTTGCCCGCTTTATATCCAATAACAGAATAATAAAGAATAAACAAATAACAGGGTATCATGAGGATATAACCTGTTTGTTTAGAGCCAATAATTTCAGATACTTTCCCATATAATGGAGGTAACACAGCGCCACCAACAATACCCATTATTAATAATGCAGCACCAATCTTTGTGAATTTGCCCAATCCATCAAGAGCCAAAGGCCAGATGGCAGGCCACAGTACTGCATTGGAAAAACCAAGCAATGCAAAACAAACGATAGCTGGTTCACCTCCTACAAACATTGAAAATAAAACAAGTACTATACTTAGCAGTGTGCTAGCTACCAATGCTTTTTGTTGTGAAATAACTTTTGGAATACAAATAATACCGAGCACATATCCCAGTAATAAGCCATAACCAGTGTATGATGCAAATTTTGAGGCCTGTTCCAACGGGTATCCAAGTGATTCCCCAAATCCGGCAAATGTATCATAACTAATTACCTCTACTCCTACATAAAAGAAAATAGCTAATGCACCCAATATCAAATGAGGAAATTGAAAAATGCTGGAATGTGCTTTTGGATGTGCTGTATCTATTGTATCTTCCTCTTCCCGAATTTCAGGAAGGTTTATAAAATAAATAATGACCGCCAGTATCGTTAATACTATTGCAATCGTGACATAGGGATTAATTACTCTTGCAGCCAATGCATCCAACTCCACCGCTTTTGCATCAGCGGTTAGCCCAATCAGTTTTGCATTAAAAGCATCTACATCTTTCAAAACAATTCCTCCTAATACAAAAACAGCCAATATGCCAGCTACCTTATTACAAATTCCCATGATACTGATACGTTGCGCAGCGCTTTCTATCGGTCCCAATACCGTTACATAAGGATTGGAAGCGGTTTGTAATAAAGCAAGGCCGGTACCAATTACAAAGAGTCCAGCTAGGAATATTGGATAACTACGGGACTGTGCCGCTGGAATAAAAAGAAGTGCACCAATTGCCATCACCAATAAGCCAAGTGACATTCCTTTTTTATACCCAGTTTTTTTTAGAATGAATGAAGATGGTAGTGCCATGATAAAATATGCCGCAAAGAAAGCAGAGGTCACATATAAAGATTGTGTAGTAGTAAGTTCACATGCTACTTTCAAATAAGGAATTAGCTGACTGTTGGCCCAGGTTATGAATCCAAATATGAAAAATAAGGCGCCAATAATAACAAGTGGTAAAATAAAATCTCTTCTGTGGTTAGATGCAACTGTTGAAGTACTCATAATGATAAAAAGTTTCCCGAACTTAATGAAGAATTGGTAATTAGGGCAAAGTATTTTAATAAAGGCTTTTCTGTTATAATATCTATCGAGTTGAAGTTGTAATTTCGGAGCTACTGTTGCTGGCTTTCAAAATTAAAAATAGTTACATGCAGGAATTTGCAATTGGAATTGATATTGGTGGCACCAACACAAAATTTGGAATTGTTAATAGTGATGGAAAAATTTTAGTGCAAGATCGAATATTAACCAATGAAACCGATACTATTCAAGGCTTCTTAGAATCACTCGGTGAAAAATTGTCACCCATGATTCGGAAATATGGCGGAGCTAAAGCTTTTAGGGGAATTGGCATTGGAGCTCCCAATGGAAATTTTTATTCCGGGAATATTGAACATGCTGCCAATTTAAAGTGGAAAGGAATAGTTCCCATCGCAAACATGATTTCTGAAAAATTTAAAATACACACTAAACTTACCAACGATGCCAATGCCGCTGCAATGGGTGAAATGATGTATGGCTGCGCAAAAAAGTTTAAAAATTTCATCACAATAACATTGGGAACAGGTGTTGGAAGCGGAATTGTGATTGATGGAAAAATAGTATTAGGTCATGATGGATTTGCCGGAGAGCTCGGACATGTGTTGGTTCGGCCCGGTGGCAGACTTCATACAGGCACCGGTATTAGAGGTAGTTTAGAATCTTATGCTTCTGCTAATGGTGTTCGAGATACTGCAATTGAATTGCTTACTCAAAATCCAAAAAGGAAAAGTTTGTTGCGTGCTTTTTTAAAAACAAACGCTATTACCAGCCAAACTGTTTATGAGTGCGCTTTGAAAGGTGATAAAATTGCCAACGAAATTTTTGAGTTTACCGGAAAAATCTTGGGAGAAGCTTTTGCAAATTTTGTAGTGTTTTCTTCTCCCGAAGCCATTGTACTTTTTGGAGGACTCACCAAAGCCGGTGATTTAATTATGAATCCAACAAAAAAGTCAATGGAAGAAAATCTAATTAAAGTATTTAAAAATAAAGTAACCTTGATTTTTAGTCAATTAAAAGAAGCTGATGCAGCCATTTTAGGTGCCAGTGCTTTGGTTTAGTTTTGTTTGATTAATAAAACAGCAGGAACAGCTCTTTGCCCTGTTTTATCAGAAGGTTGAATGGTTCCCTTACCATTAATTAACAAACAACTGCTTCCGCCACCATCCAAATTCATGGCTTCGATGCATCCCAATTCTTTTAAAATTTGAGCAGTTTGCAAAAGTGTTGCGCCTTCTGCAATTGATGGAAATCTTCCTTGAATGACCAGAATAATCAACTCTTTCTTTTTTAGATATCCAATTGCTGTGCGGGGATGTTTATCATGAATAGCTTTTCCTGTAAATTTAAATTCTTCCAGATTGGTTATTTTCACTTCATTATTTTGAACGAGTACAGGCCCTCCTCCTACGGCTGTTTCCATCGGCCACACGTTAAATAATTTTTTTGGAAAAAAATCAATTGAATAGTTGGCAATCGAATCTTTAACAGGTTGAAACGGTACTTGTGTAGTAAGCGTTTTTTTCTG
>SCVJ01000239.1 GCA_004322425.1 Chitinophagaceae bacterium | reverse complement strand
GTGTTTGCTCATCTGCATAATATCGACCCTCTCCATTTGCAATAGGAATTGGAATTTTTTGGCCTAGCTTTAGCTTGTTTGTAAATGGCGTCTTGTTATTTTCAACTATGAGATGTGTCCATTTGCACATAAAGCTAAGCGAATTATTTTTTAGCAAAACACCTGGCAGTAGGCCCGCCTCAACTAGGATTTGAAAACCGTTGCAGACTCCAAGAACTGGCATTCCTCTATCTGCAAGTCTTTTTACATCTGCAATAACAGGACTGTGGGCTGCAATGACTCCTGCTCTTAGCCTATCACCATATGAAAATCCACCAGGCAGTATTACAGCGTCAAGATTTGGCGGTAGTTTTTTTTCATGCCAGAAATATTGGGCATCGATTTTGAATACATTGGTCAATACATGATACATATCCCGATCGCAGTTGCTTCCGGGAAAAACTATGACCCCGACCTTCACAGCTGTCTTTTATGCGTCGTGTTATTAAATTCAATCTTGCAAAACAGTTTTTAGTAAAAAGCAGTTGAGATTGACATGGCACATGTACGCGACATTATGAATAAACACGTCGTAACAATAGAACAAGATAGTTTTGTGCTTGATGCAGCGCGCCTCTTAAAAGAAAAAGATGTCAGCTTTCTTGTTATTGTAAAAGACGGAAATCCAGTAGGGGTATTAAGCGAGCGAGATATAGTAAGAAGGCTTGCTGCAGAAGACAAGCAGGCATCAAAGATTAGAGTTTATGAGATAATGTCACCTAAATTCAGATGGGTTGAGCCAACAACAGAGATTGAAGACGCAGTGCAAAAGATGCTAAATAACAACATTCGAAGATTAATTGTCTTGGAAAATGGAAAGCTTGTTGGAGTAATCACTCAGACAGATCTTACTGGCTTTCTTAGGAGCAAGCTTTTGATTGATGAGACAATTGAAAAAATAGAAAAAGACTAGTCAAAAACATCGACTCGTATCTGGCTTACCATTGGATTGTATATTCGCAGATCATCGCATATTTGGCGAATCTTTTTTTCTGCAGATTTTTTATCTTTTTCTTTTATTGTAAACTTTAACATTTTTGCGGAGCGAATTTTTGTAACCGAGGAATAATTCCCCTTTAAGACAAGATCATTTAGGATTGTTTC
>SCVJ01000028.1 GCA_004322425.1 Chitinophagaceae bacterium | reverse complement strand
TGTATGATGCAAAAAAATTGTTGGCCGATGTAAAAAAAATGGTGGACGACGAGAAAGCAAAAACAAATTGGAAGCTGAAGCAACCGGGGGTGAAATAAAATTTTAATAGAAAAAATGAAACTGGTCCTATGGCCTAGAGGCTAGGGTTAGCTCTGCAAAAGCTGCTACAGCGGTTCGAATCCGCTCGGGATCTCACGATAAAATTCAAAAAAATATATGCATTACAAGCAGTTATACCAGTAAAATTGCTTATGCCTGCAAACAGTGGATGAAAGTTGCATCGTATTAAGGAAGTATTTGTTTCTGTGGGAACATTTTATAATTTAGAATTGGGGTTTAATAAAACTTACTACTCAGGGACAAAGAAGGATTCACACCCATTTTCTGAATCATGACCTTGCAAATTTTATTAGTTGTTTGTAATCTCCTTTGTCAGCAGCTTTTATTCCATCCAAATATTTTTTTCTGACATCGCTAACATGAACAAGATCTCCTGCACCCCATGAGAAAACAGGTTGCTTGAAAATTTTCTCAATAATAATATCTGCCATCAGTCGGCTGTGCCTCCCATTACCATTGGGGAAACAATGTATACTCACTAATCGGTGTTTGAACCGAACTGTTAATTCATCCGGTTCATATACCTTGTTTGTAATCCAAAAAATTGTATCGTCAAGAAGTGTTTTTAATTCAACAGGAATTTGCCATTTGTCCACTCCGATATTTTTGTTTGTTTTTCGGAACTCACCTGCCCAAGCCCAAACATCACCATACATTTTTTTATGCGCTTCTTTAAGGAATGGCTCTGTAAAAACCTCTTCCGGTTTGAATGAACGCCTCAATGTCCATTGCACTGCCTGTTCAATATTTTGTTGTTCAAATTCATCCAACTCACCATGGGTAGCAATGGAAGGAATTAACAGTCCTTCTTTCTCATCCTCGTCTAATGGTGTTTGCCCATTAATGTATTCAAATTCTAATCCCATAATATTTTAGGCATTTCGTTTTTGATTGCAGTTGCTCTTTCCTGAATGGCATTTTTAATACGCTGATCGGAGTTCTGCTGGTCTTCTAATTTCATTGTATTAGAAGTTCGCATTACGATTTGTCGTGCAAGTTCTTTTGCCTTGCGGTCAATAAGTGCATCCAAAGATCCGTCATTGGGAACTAAGCCATAAACCAATTGCATGTCCATTGCTTTTGCAACTTCCTTCAATGATTTGAGGGTAATGGAGCCGTATTTCTCCCGTTGTTCTATTTCCTGAATGCTTTGCTTGGTTATTGAAAGTTTGTTTCCTAACTGCTGCATGGACATCCCAAGTGCGTTGCGAATGGCTTTAATCCAACCCGTAGGAGGGTTAGCCACTTGCTTTAAGGAAGCGTAGGAAAGCATTTTCCTGTTTAATTGCTGTATGAGCAGGGTTTTCTTATTCATTTTGTAAAGTTGTTACCTAACAATTCAGTTGCAAATGTAAGGCAATAACTTGATAAAAGCAAATAATTAGTAATGTGTTAACCTGACTAATGAATAAAATATGTAAGGACATATCCTGACAATAAAGGTAGATATGAGATTGTAAAAAAAGAAGGAACAGCAAAATTGCTGCTCCTTCCTATGTGGTGACCTCGATAGGATTCAAACCTATAACCTTCTGATCCGTAGTCAGATGCTCTATTCAATTGAGCTACGAAGCCAATGGGTGGCAAAAATAATGGAAAATTGTGTGAAGGCAAAATGACTTTGAATAAAAAAATTAGTTCATCATCAACACGTTTACACTTCGCTGTAAAATATTAAAGGCAATTTCTGCCATTAAATTTTCTTTATCTAAAGTAGGGTTCACTTCAGTAATTTCAAAGCAGCAAATTTTTCTGTTTTGCATAAACTTGCTGATCAAATCTTCGGCTTCTCTTTCTTTTAAACCGTTGCCAACGGGTGTTCCAGTTCCTTTTGAAATGGAAGAATCCAAACTGTCAACATCAAAACTCACATAAATATCAGTACAATCATCAAGGTATCGAATTACCGAACGAACAATATTTTCGGGGCCTTTGCTTCGTACTTCTTTTGTGGTAACTACTTTGATATTGTATTTATCAATGAGATATTTTTCTTCTTTTTCAAAATCACGAAGGGAGATAAAAACGATATCCTCCGGTAAAATTTTGGATGTGTTTTTACCAATTGATTTTAACTTGTCCCAATACTTTTTGGTCTCTTCATCCAATTCGTGCACAGCACATTCTTTATTGTCTTCGCCGATGGCAACAGCCAGCGGCATTCCGTGCATATTACCGGAAGGAGTGGTATAAGGCGTATGTAAGTCAGCATGGGCATCAATCCAAATCACGCCAACTTTACTTTTGGGTTTTGCCAATTTTATACCGGCAATCGTAGCGCCGGCTGTACAATGATCTCCACTTAAAACAACCGGGAAAAAATTATTTTTTAGGGAATCCGCCACCGATTTACTTATTTTTTCATACATCAATTGAACGCCTTTTATGCGTTTAGCAAAGGGGGATTCTATGGGTTCGAACAGTAATTTGTTTTCGTGAGGAATTTTTTCCGAAGGGAAATGAATAAAGAAATTACTCATAAAATCCATGGCCGCTATTTTTATAGCTTCAATTCCCAAGCTTGCACCTCGGGTGCCGGCACCAATTTCAGATGAAACTTCTATTAACTTAATGTTTTTCATAAAAAAAGTTGACATCCCCAAAAAAAATATCAGAAATGAATTGCGGTGTTACGATGAGTATTAGGTAATACCGTAGCAATACCTGCTAAAGGGGGCAACGAATTTAAAAAAAAATATTTGAATAACCTAAACTAGAAGTGCTTCTTTCTGGAAAAAATTGCTTTTTAAGAATCATCAATATGAATTTAAGATAGTGTGAACAAATCTCTGATTAACAAATGTTTTTTGTGCGATTCATCCCTTAAATTCGCCGCCAACTAAGAGTAAATATTGTGCGATTAAAAAGATTGGAAATTAAAGGGTTTAAAAGTTTTGCCGATAAAACCATTATCAACTTTGATGAGAATGTTACGGGCGTTGTAGGGCCAAATGGCTGTGGTAAATCGAATATTGTGGATAGCATTCGTTGGGTAATTGGCGAACAAAAAATTAGCCACCTGCGTAGTGAAAATTTGGAAAGTTTGGTTTTTAATGGTTCAAAAACAAGATCGGCATCAGGCTTGGCAGAAGTAAGTTTGACTTTTGAGAATACAAAAAATTTATTACCTACGGAGTTCAGTAGTGTTAGTATTACGCGTAAATATTATAAAAGTGGAGAAAGTGAATACCGATTGAATGATGTTCCTTGCCGTCTGAAAGACATTCAAAATCTTTTTATGGATACGGGTGTCAGTACAGACAGCTATGCCATTATAGAGTTAGGAATGGTGAATGATTTGATTTTAGATAAAGATAACAGTCGCAGAAGGATGTTGGAACAAGCTGCTGGAATTTCTATTTATAAAACAAGAAAAAAAGAAGCCAAGCTAAAGCTGGATGCAACGGAACTAGATATTTCTCGGATTGAAGATTTGCTTTTTGAAATCAACAACCAACTTAAAACATTAGAAAATCAAGCTAAAAAAGCGGAAAAGTATTATGAAATAAAAAAAGAATATCGTGAGGTAAGTATTGAATTAGCAAAAGCTTCGCTAGAAGGATTTAATGTTACGTATAAGAATTTAAATACTCAGCACGATGCTGAAATTGATAAGCGAACCAAACTAGAAGCTGAAATTGCCGGTGATGAATCGGGGCTTGAAAAAGAGAGATTGATTTTTATTGAAAAAGAAAAAGAATTGCAAGGATTGCAACAAGGATACAATTCCAAGTTGGAATTGCTACGCACCAAAGAGAATGAGAAAAATTTAGCTATTCAACGGCTACTTCATTTGAAAGAAAAAGAAACCAGCTTGTTTGAATTTTTACAAAAAGCAGAAGGACAAGTGCAAGGAATTGAAGAGAGCATTTCATTTACGCATAGTCAATTAGAAGAGGAACAAAAACAATTAACCATTTTAGATACTCAATTAGTGCAATTACGAGAAGACGTGGATGCGAAGAGAATGGTGATGGACGAAAAAAGAATTGCTTTAGATAATTTGCGTTCAGGATATCAATTGGTACAAAGAAGCCAATTTGATGCAGAGAAAAAAGTGGCTGTGGCCGATACATCTATCTTAAATTATTCTAAATTAATTGAACAGTTAGATGCTGAAAAATTACAAAGAGAAATGCTGCAAACTCAGATAGCCGGTGATTTGAAATTGCACAGCGAAGAATTAGAAATTAAAAAGACAGATCTGGAACAGCTTCAACAATATCACGAGAATACGAAGGAACAAATCTTGCAAACACAGGCTGAGCTTGAAAATTTAAGAAGTAAGCTGGCGGATGAAAATAGAAAGTTGGATGCTAAAAAGAATGAATTCGAACTTTTAAAAAGTTTGATTGATTCGATGGAAGGCTATCCGGAGAGTGTAAAATTTTTGCACAACAACAGTAGTTGGAATCATACCACTCCAATTTTATCTGATATAATTTATGTGAAGGAAGAATATCGCACGGCTTTGGAAACCGTCTTGGATCCCTATTTAAATTACTATGTGGTGAATGATTTGCAGGAAGGATTGCAAGCCGTACGCTTATTGGATGAGAACAAAAAAGGGAAAGCCAACTTTTTTTTATTGAATAAGCTCAATGAATTTTCAAGTAGTGTAAATACTGATTCAGTTCTTGCAGGCGCCATTTCGGCAATGAATGTAATTGAAGTGGATGAAAAATATATTAGCCTCGCAAAGTATTTGTTGGCCAATGTATTTATTGCTGAAAATGAAGATGCTTTGCAAAACAGTAATGGATTTGTAGTTATTGAAAAAAATGGCAAGTATGTAAAAGGTAAATATTCTCTCACCGGTGGAAGCGTAGGGCTTTTTGAAGGGAAAAAAATTGGTCGTGTAAAAAATCTTGAAAAGTTACAAGATGAAATTGCAGATCAAAATAAAATTGTAGAGAGTTTAAAAGCTGTTATTCAAGAAAGACATAATGAAGTAATTGCTTTTAATGAAGAATTACGAGAATCAACTATCAAAGCAACAGAAACAGAAATTCAAAAATTAACTAATCAGGTTTTCTCTTTCCAAAATAAGTTAGAAAATTTGCATAGTTTGGAAACTCAAGGCCTACAACGGTTAACGGATTTGAATTCACAATTACAACAAACACAACTTTCCGTTGCTCATGTTCGTCAAGAATTAGATGGGTTAAGCATTCAATTGACGGAGCAATCCAATTTGTTAAGCCAAGGTGAAGAAATTTTTAAGAAAGAGGAGAGTGGTTATAATTATTCTAGCGGGCAATACAACGAATTTAATCTTCAAGTTTCAAAGCAACAGAGTAAGATCGTTGCGTTGCAACAGGAGCGGGAATTTAAAACTAATCAGCTTACAGATTTAAAAAAGCAATTAGAAGAAAATACGTTGCAACTTTCAGAAACAAGAAATAGTATTACTCAGTCGGATGAAATGCTGCAACAAGTTGAGTTCAACTTAATTGTTATGTTGAAAGAAAAAGAAGAAGAAGAAAGGAAATTAAATGAGTCGGATCAAGCCTATTATAATTTACGCAACTGGTTGAGTGAAAAGGAAAGTTTAGTTCGACATAAAATTAAAGACAAAGAATTAGTGGAGCATTTACTCAGCGAGATAAAGGATCAATTGAATGAACTAAAACTTCAATTGTCGGGAGTAAAGGAAAGATTGCAACTTGAGTTTCGCATTAATTTGGAAGATATTTTGGAAGAGCAAAGAAGCGGTAGTGCACCTCTGGAAGAGCTTCAGGAGAAATCGGATCGTATGAAAAAGCGAATGGATAATTTAGGAGAAGTAAATCCATCGGCTATTGAAGCTTATCAGGAAATGAAAAGTAGGTATGAATTTATTTTAGAACAGAAAACAGATTTGACTACAGCAAAGGATAGTTTGATGCAAACGATTGAAGCGGTGGAAGCAACGGCCAATCAAAATTTTTTAGAAGTCTTTCATTTAGTAAGAGAAAATTTTCATAAAGTTTTTAAAGCACTTTTTACAGAAGATGATCAATGTGATCTTATTTTGGAAAATCCTGAAAATCTAGCTGAAACTGGTATTGATGTAATTGCAAAACCAAAAGGAAAGCGTCCTACTTCATTAACACAGTTAAGTGGTGGCGAACGGGCAATGACTGCTATTGCATTATTGTTTTCTATTTATTTAATCAAACCTGCTCCTTTTTGTATTTTAGACGAGGTGGATGCACCATTGGATGACGCCAATGTTGGAAAGTTTACGAATATGATTCGTCAGTTTAGCAATAATTCACAGTTCATCATTGTTACGCACAATAAAATGACGATGAGTACAGTTGATGTTATTTACGGTGTAACGATGCAAGAATACGGAGTGAGCAAATTAGTGAATGTAGATTTTAGAAGTTTGAATTAGAAAAAATTCCATGAAAGCTGTAGTGATATTTTTTGTGAGCATTTTTTCTGTTTTAGAAATTAATGCTCAGGATAAACCCGAAGGATTATTTATCAATTCAAAAGCTCCCGATTTTAAGGCCAATGATCAAAATGGAAATGAAGTAAGATTAAAGGATCTACTAAAGGAGGGGCCGGTGGTTCTTGTTTTTTATAGAGGTTATTGGTGTCCGTATTGCAATAGGCAGTTGAAAAAATTGCAAGATTCAATGTCGTTGATAAATGAAAAGGGAGCACAACTTCTTGCAGTTACATCTGAAAGGTCGGAAGGAATTTCAAAAACAATCGGGAAGACGAATGCTACATTTCCCATTCTGTTCGATGAGGGATTACAACTAGTTACATCATATAAAGTCAAGTTCGAAGTGGATGAAAAAACAGTCAGCCGTTACAAAAATGCAGAAATTGATTTAGCCAAAATAAATGGAGAAAAAGGTAAGATTCATTTACCTGTACCGGCAGTGTACATTATTAGTAAAGAAGGTACAATTGTGTATCGTTTTTTTGAAATGGATTACAAAAAAAGAGTTTCGATATTGGAAATTCTGGATAATCTAAAATAGATTCTTATTATTTCCATGCATTAAATTTTCCAATTCTTCCATTGCTGCCCGCTAAATAAACTTCTTTTCCTGATTTTGATTTTTGAACTGAGTGAAATCCCAGCGAACTTATTTTTTTCCAGTTTTTACCACCATCATTCGAATAATCAACTCCACTAAATCCACAGGCAATTATTTTATTTTTAGTTAGAAACGCAACGCTGCTTCTATAACCGGATGGATTTTTGTTGGGTTGCTGCCAAGTTTTTCCAAAATCAGTACTAAAGCAAGAATTATTTTCTGTTATCGTGTCAGCCAAAAAATCTCCACCTACAATAAAAATATTCCTTTCATTCTTAGAAACGGCTATGGAATTGGCTCCTGTACTTTCTCTCCCTTTTAGTATGGGAATTTTAACCGACTTATTATCATTAAAAAATCTGGAGTTTTTTCCTCCACTCACAAATAACAGTTTACCACTTTTTGAATAATAGATATTACTTCCACTGGATGCAAAACAAGCCTCTCCAGAATCAACTTCCGGTCTTTCTATTACCGATAACATATTCCAAGTTTCGCCAGCATCATTTGTTTTTACTATAAAAAAATGTCCATCTATTGGGTCACCAATTACAACACCAGTTTTAGTAGAACTAAAATGCATCGCGTCTAAAAACATGCCACTTGTTTTATTTTCATAAACCATTTTCCAAGTAGAGCCTCCATCTTGTGTTTTTAAAATATAGGCAGGTTCGGCAATTGACATAATTATGGCAGTTTTTTCGTCAAATGCTTCTATATCTCTAAAGTCGGATTTTTCAAACCCTTTAACAGTCATCCATTCCCATGATTCACCTGCCGTTATCGACTTGCCAACCTTGCCATTACTTCCAGATACCCAAATTATATTATTACTTACCACACATAAACCACGCAAATTTGTATTGACTCCAGTGTGTATAATTTGTATGGGAGTAGCATTTGATTTATTTACCTGTGACTGTGCAGTTAAAAAGGATATTCCAAAAAGTACAAGTAATAGCGAAGAAATAGTTATTCTTATTCTTATTGATAAACCAAAATTTTTCTTTGAGATTAAGTTTATATTAAGCATAAGCCAAATATAAAACGGAATAAATGAAATTAATTCCAGACTTGCAATAAAGATTGATTGATTTTAGTCGTCGTCATCTTCTTCTCCAGAGTATGCTTCGGTATTTTTATAATAAACTTCCCACTCTTTTACGGCAGTATCAGTTAGGCATTCGATAATATCAAAAATGTCATCCTTTTTTAATTTCCACTCCGTTGCTGTTGGATCATCAAAATGTTGAATAAATAAACAGTGGTCTGATTCCAGTGCAACTTTTATCAAAGAAATTTTATCCGTTTCTTTTTCTTTAATCAAATAATGACATCCTATTTCTAGTAAATCGTACGTGTACATAAAATTTATCTTTAACTATTCTAGTTAAGTTTTAAAAAATTGGGCGTAAAGAATTTAAATGCCGTAGTAAGTGGGGTAGAATCTGAAGGGGTAGTTGTTCAAAAGTAATACTTTTAAAGAACTGTTTTTAGAAAAGGGGAAAATATATGGTTAATTTTTTAAATCATTGATATTCAGAAGTATATGTTACTATCTACAAGTAATTCGGTTCAATAAATTGATTAAAAATGATAAACAATTGAACAATTAGGAATGGATTGATAGAGGGACATAATTGGATAATTTTAAATTTAATTGGTTCATTAAATGCTTTTTTGATGGTGAATTATTCTGAATGCTCTCAACGTAGAATTTATTGCGATAAGCAAAAAAATGCAATAATTCCTTCGAATATTTTCCCACAGTTGTTTACAATTTCAAAAAAATACAGAGTAGTTGAATCGTTATATTTGTTCACTTCAATTGAATCAAAATATAAAATTGAAAGATTAATTAACTATGGCAAAAAAGACGGACATATTTGCATACAACGAAGAGAGTATTAAAAGTCTTGATTGGAAGGAACATATTCGGTTGCGTCCGGGTATGTATATTGGAAAACTAGGAGATGGTTCTTCTCCGGATGACGGCATTTATGTTTTACTGAAAGAGATAGTGGATAATTGTATTGATGAATACACTATGGGTTTTGGTAAGTCTGTTGAAATTGAAGTAAAAGAGAAAATAGTTACGATACGAGATTACGGCAGAGGAATTCCTTTGGGTAAAGTAGTGGATGTTGTCAGTAAAATTAATACTGGCGCCAAGTACGATAGTCGAGTTTTTCAAAAATCGGTTGGTTTGAACGGAGTGGGTTCAAAAGCTGTGAATGCATTAAGTAATTATTTTAAAGTAAAAGCAATTCGCGAAGGGAGAGAAAAAACTGCAGAATTTGAAAGAGGTGTGCTTGTAAAGGAATACAAGGAAGTTCAAACGGAAGAGTCAAATGGTACTTTGATTAGCTTTATTCCAGATGAGACAGTGTTCAAGAATTTTATTTATCATACTGAATTTATTGAGAATCAAATTTGGAATTACTGTTTTTTGAATGCGGGACTAAAAATAACTTTTAATAACAAAAATTTTATAAGCAAAAATGGGTTATTGGATTTGTTGCAACGAAAAACAAATGAAGATGAAATTCGATATCCAATCATTCACTTAAAAGGGGAAGATATTGAAGTCGCTATCAGTCACACCAACGAGTATGGAGAGGATTTATACAGTTTTGTAAATGGCCAACACACCACACAAGGCGGCACACACCAACAAGCTTTTCGAGAAGCTTTTGTCAAAACAATTCGTGACTTTTTTAAGAAAGATTATGATGCTGCTGATATTAGAACTGGTATTGTAGCCGCAGTTGCTGTACGAGTTGTAGAGCCAGTTTTTGAAAGTCAAACTAAAACAAAATTGGGTTCATTGACAATGGCTGAAGATGGCCCAACCATGAAACAATTTATTGCTGACTTTTTTGCAAAAGAGTTGGAAATATTTTTACATAAAAATGCAGCCACTGCCGATGCAATAAAAAAGCGAATTGAACAAAGTGAAAAAGAAAGAAAGGAACTTTCGGGAATTAGAAAGCTGGCAAATGATCGTGCAAAAAAGGCAAATCTGTATAATCGAAAATTACGTGATTGTCGCTTTCATTTGAATGATGAACCACCACTAAAAGGAAGAGAGGCTTTTGTATTAAAGCAAAATGAATCCACCATTTTTATTACAGAAGGGGATAGCGCCAGTGGATCTATTACCAAAGTACGGGATGTTGAAACTCAAGCTGTATTTAGTTTACGGGGCAAGCCATTGAATTGTTTTGGATTGACTAAAAAAATAATGTACGAAAATGAAGAGTTTAATTTATTGCAGCACGCTCTAAATATTGAAGACGGAATGGAAGGATTGCGCTATAATAATATTGTTATTTCCACGGATGCGGATGTAGATGGAATGCACATCAGATTATTGTTAATGACATTTTTTCTCCAGTTTTTTCCTGATTTAGTAAAGCATGAAAAAGTATATGTTTTAGAAACTCCGCTATTTCGAGTTCGAAATAAACAAGAAACTATTTATTGTTATTCTGAATTAGAGAAAAAAGAGGCTGTAAAGAAATTGGGTGCCAACCAGGAGATAACTAGATTTAAAGGGTTGGGAGAAATAAGCCCAGATGAATTTGCATTGTTCATAAATGCTAATATGCGAAAGCGATTAATGCATTTAGAACAAGGAGAACATATTCAACAATTGCTGGAATATTATATGGGAAAAAATACCATGGAACGACAAGAATTTATTATTGACAATTTAAAGGTTGAAATAGACCTTACCGCGAATTAGAAACTTAAAATTAATAAAAGCAGTGTTTGAATTTCACGAAGACAGAAAACGCTATTTTGATATTCAGCTATGGAATGCTGAAAAATTTGTCATTCCATTTATTACTAAAGTGCTTCCTTTAAATAAAGGGATGCGGGTATTGGAAATTGGCTGTGGCGAAGGTGGCGTGCTTAAGGCATTTATTAATCAGGGGTGCATTGGAGTTGGTGTTGAAATGGACGAGTCTCGTATTATTAACGCAAAAGAGTATTTGAAAGATGATATTGAACAAGGTAAGATATCGTTTATTCTAAACGATATTTACAAAGTGCAGGCAAGTGAATTGGAAAATTTGTTTGATGTAATTATTTTAAAAGATGTTATTGAACATATTCATCATCAAGAAAAATTAATTGGATGGATGAAAAACTATTTGACTAAAAGTGGCGTTATTTTTTTTGGATTTCCACCTTGGCAAATGCCATTTGGTGGACATCAACAAATGTGCACTTCGTGGGTTAGAAACATTCCTTGGGTACATTTATTGCCAAAGTCTATTTACGGTTGGTTATTAAAAAAGACGAAAGATGGACACGATGCTTTTTTGGAGATAAAGGAAACGGGAATAAGTATTGAACGTTTTGAAAAAATTTGTAAAAATCAGGGGTTTATTATTTTTAATAAAGTACATTTTTTAATTAATCCCATTTATGAATGGAAATTTGGTTGGCAAGGAAGGAAGCAATTGAAATTGATTTCAGCCATTCCTTGGGTTAGAAATTTTTTCACAACATGTGCCTATTATTTAATTAAAGTAAGAGATTAAGTTATGAATATGATACATATAGTATTTCAATCGCCAGATATGGAATTATTGCAAGAGGCAATGCAGATAGACAGTTCATTAGACGCCGAGATTAAAGAAATAAAAGACGATTGGAGTATTGGTCCTTTAAAAAATATAGATACAGACGAAGGTTTGCAGGATAGAATAAATTGGTGGAAAGAAATAATAAAGGATTCTCCCTACGGAGAAGATATACTTGAAAAAGTGAATGATAAAAGCACTGTTCGTCAAATTATTCAACAACTTGAATCTGACGAGAGCACTACCGTTTGGATTTGGTTGGGGCAAAATCCCCACGACGTTACCGGTTATTTTTGGCTACTACCACAATTGAAAAAATTTCAGGGACGAGTTTTTATTATTTTTTTAAATAATCTTCCTTTTATTAATGAAAAGGGACAATTGTTTTACCCTCGATCGGTACACGACATTTTGCCAAAAGAAGTTATTAAAGCAAAGAAACTGCTTAGGCTAATTACAGTTAGTGAATTTGAAGTTGATGGTGATGAATGGAATCGATTATCAGCAGAAAGTGCAACGGTGCGCATTTTGGAAGGAGGGAAAAAAATTATTGGAAAAGAAGTTTCATTTTTTGATACCGAAATCCTTAAAAATATAACTGGAGATTGGCAAAAAGCTTCACGCGTTTTTACAAATACTATGCATCGGATGAAAATTAAAGCAAGTGATATTTTCTTAATGAATAGAATGAGTTTTCTTATCAATCAAAATATAGTAGAACATTTGGGTGATCGAAATTTGGGATGGAAAGATATTGATGTAAGGTTACCTCAAGTGAAACAACAAGAAGCACAAATATTATTAGAAGGATTATAATAATTAAATGGCAAAAGAAATAAACGAATTAAATCAGAAAGGAGATACGGGAATTGAAAGCCAGTTCAAAACTTGGTTTTTAGATTATGCATCTTATGTAATTCTAGAACGTGCAGTACCTGCTATAGATGATGGTTTAAAACCTGTACAACGACGAATCCTGCATGCTATGAAAGAAATGGATGATGGACGATTTAATAAAATAGCAAACGTAATTGGGCAAACCATGCAATACCATCCACATGGAGATGCAAGCATTGGTGATGCTTTAGTGAATTTGGGGCAAAAAAATTTATTAATAGAACCACAAGGTAATTGGGGAGATGTAAGAACGGGTGATTCGGCTGCTGCACCACGATATATTGAAGGTCGTTTAAGCAAGTTTGCATTAGATGTTGCGTTTAATGCCAAAATAACAAACTGGCAATTGAGTTATGATGGAAGAAAAAATGAGCCCGTTTCATTACCCATGAAATTTCCTTTGCTGCTTGCTCACGGTGCTGATGGAATTGCAGTGGGATTATCAACAAAAATATTACCGCACAATTTTTGCGAATTAATTGAAGCTTCCATCAAACATTTATTAGGAAAGCGATTTGAAATTTATCCTGATTTTCAAACTGGTGGACAGATTGATGTAACTGAATACAACCAAGGAAAGCGAGGTGGGAAAGTAAAAGTTCGTGCACATATTGAAGAGTTTGACAAGAAGACACTGCTGATAAAAAGTGTTCCGTATGGAGTTACTACGGTTCAAGTAATGGAGAGTATTGTTAAAGCTAACGATCAGGGTAAAATAAAAATTAAAAAAGTTACTGATAATACAGCTGCTTTTGTAGAAATTCAAGTTGATTTGGCGCCCGGAATTTCATCGGACATTACAATTGATGCATTATATAAATTCACCGATTCTGAAATTTCTATTTCACCCAATGCCTGTGTTATTGTCAATCAGAAACCTCAATTTATTTCTGTTCAGGATTTATTAAAATCTTCAGTAGATCACACTAAGGATTTATTGGAACAAGAATTGAAAATTAGACTAGCCGAGTTGCAAACCAAATGGCATTATACGTCGTTGGAAAAAATATTTTTTGAAGAAAAAATTTACAAAGAACTTGAGAAAAAGAATTTATCATGGGAGTCAGTACTGTTATCTATACAAACTGCTTTTGATCCTTTTGTCAAACAACTGAAAAGGGAAATAACGAGTGAGGATATTATTAAATTAACTGAAAAACCAGTACGAAGAATCTACAAACTCGACATTGACTCATTGAATGAGCAAATAAAAGAATTGGAAGCTGAGATAGCTCAAGTAAAAAAATATTTAGCCAATCTTACCGATTATGCAGTTTCCTATTTTGAAAATTTATTAAAAAAATATGGAAAGGGAAGAGAACGAAAAACAGAGATAAAATCAATTGAAGTGATTGAAGCACGACAGGTGGCCATTGCAAATGTGAAATTATATATGAATCGGGAAGATGGATTTATTGGAACTGGATTAAAGAAAGATGAGTGGGTTGTAGATTGTTCCGACATTGATGATGTCATTGTTTTTACAAAGAGAGGGACAATGAAAGTGGTTAAAGTAAGTGAGAAGTCGTACATCGGCAAAGACATTTTGCATGCCGCTATTTTTAATAAAAATGATGAACGTACAACCTATAATATGTTGTATACGGATGGGAAAAGTGGAAAAAGTTTTGTCAAACGATTTAATGTAACCGGAGTTACAAGAGAAAAAGAATACGATTTAACTAAAGGAGACGAGAAAAGTAAAGTACATTATCTCAGTGTCAATGCAAATGGTGAAGCTGAATTAATAAAAATTTCTCTGTCACCTAATTGTTCGGCTCATAAAAAAGAATTGGAATTTGATTTTAGCGAACTGGAAATTAAGGGTAGAAATAGTATGGGAAATACGCTAACGAAATATCCTATAAAAGCAGCTCGAATGAAAACAGCCGGTGTTTCAACAATTGCTGGAAAAAAAATATGGTACGACGCTCAAT
Organism: Chitinophagaceae bacterium; assembly: GCA_004322425.1. GTDB lineage: Bacteria > Bacteroidota > Bacteroidia > Chitinophagales > Chitinophagaceae > VBAS01. Next base: position 60,546 of record SCVJ01000028.1, on the reverse strand, counting down.
TCGGAAGATTAAATACAGATGCAAAGGGGGAATATTTAGGAATGTTTGAAATAAAGGATAAAATTTTACTAGTATTTAATGATGGGCATTATGAGATAACCGATCAAGAGTTGACACAAAAATTGGAAAATGAAAAAGTAATCTTGGTAGAAAAATTTGATGTTGAAAAAATTATTACAGCAGTTTATGCAGATCTGGAAAAAAAGCAATACTTAGTCAAGAGGTTTAAAATAGAAACAACTACTTTAAAAAATAAATTTTTCTTTATTAAAGAAGGAAAAGGAAATTATATTTCTGTAGTTACAACTAATCAGGAACCTGTTTTGTCAGTAAAGCAGGGGCGTGGCGATCAACAAAGAAAAGGGAAGTTGAAAATTGCGAAAATTACCGAATTGTCTGGCTGGAAAACAGTAGGAGCAAGGTTAATGGATTATAGTAAATCTGTTGAAATGGAATGGGTAGTAGCCAATTTGGAGGGACAACAACCGGAATTATTTTAGATAACGCTTTATTTCCTTTTCAACATCTCGTTTTTTAATTGTTTCTCTTTTGTCGTGTAATTTTTTTCCTTTGGCAAGTCCAATTTCTAATTTGGCAAAATTATTTTCATTAAAAAAAATTCGTAGGGGCATTAGGGTATATCCCTTTTCTTTTAACTTCGATTCTATTTTTTTTAATTCCCGTTTTTGCAGTAATAATTTTCTGTCGCGAAGGGGGTCATGATTATTAACGGTGCCATGTGAATATTCTGCAATATGAAAATTCTTTAACCACAGTTCATTTTTGTGAAGAAGGCAATAGCCATCGTTAAACGTAGCTCTTCCAGCTCGGATAGATTTAATTTCCGTTCCGGTTAATTGCATTCCCGCAACGTACTTTTCGTCGATAAAATATTCGTAAAAAACTGAACGATTTTTTAGTTCCATTAGTAGGTGCATTTACAGCACAAAAAGTAAGGGAAAATTAATTTTTGAAATGATTTAAAACAGTAGCTAATTTATTTTTAAGATCTTTTCTAGAAACAATGAAATCAAGAAAGCCGTGCTCCAAAAGAAATTCGCTACGTTGAAAACCTTCTGGTAAATCTTTTTTGATTGTTTCTTTAATCACACGAGGACCTGCAAAACCAATAAGAGCACAAGGTTCAGCTATATTTAAATCGCCTAGCATACCGAAGGACGCGGAAATTCCACCAAAAGTAGGATCGGTTAACAAAGATATGTAGGGAAGTTTTGCGTCACTTAGTTGAGAAAGCTTCCCACTTGTTTTTGCTAATTGCATTAAAGAAAATGCACTTTCCATCATTCGGGCACCACCCGATTTTGAAATAACGAAATACGGTAGATTATTTTGAATACAATAATTCACTGCTCTGGAAAATTTTTCACCCATTACGCTTCCTAAACTTCCTCCAATAAATTCAAAATCCATACAAGCAATCACTAATTCCAAACCATGTACTTTGCCAACAGCAACACGCATTGAATCTTTTAAATCCGTATTTCCCCAAATGTCTTCTAATCTTTTTTTATAAGGTTTTAAATCGGTGAATTGTAAATGGTCTTTGCTTCGTAGATTATCAAATAATTCTGTATATTGATTTTCGTCAAAGATAATTTCATAATATTCCTCACTTCCAATGCGATGGTGGTAATTACATTTATCACAAACAAATAAATTTGTTTTTAGCTCGGCAGATGTGCTTAGAAAATTACATTCCGGACATTTACTCCATAATCCTTCAGGCAATTCTTTTTTCTCATGCGTAGTGGTAAGAATTCCTTTTTTAATACGCCTGAACCAACTCGACTTTGAATTTTCTTTCCCTTCTTCACCCGTAAGGTTTGCATCAAAGTCTTCTGCTTGTTTTGCCATGCATTACGTTTTGAATAGATACAAATATAAGCAATCGAAATAGGGGTTATAGGCGTTTGAGAGAAAGTGCAACTTAAGCAATAGTAATATTCGAATCTAAATAAACATCCTGAATATTATTTAATATTTCAATACCCTCTTTCATTGGGCGTTGAAAAGATTTTCTTCCAGAAATTAATCCCATACCACCTGCACGTTTATTGATGACTGCTGTAGTTACGGCTTCTGCAAGATCACTTGCTCCTGATGAAGCGCCTCCAGAATTAATCAATCCTGCTCGTCCCATATAGCAATTCAACACTTGATATCGACAAAGATCAATGGGATGATCCGTAGTTAATTCAGAGTAAATGCGAGAATCATTTTTACCATAAGGAGATTCTTTTGTATTCAATGCAAGATAACCGCCATTGTTTTCAGGAAGCTTTTGTTTAATAATATCGGCTTCAATAGTAACTCCTAAATGATTGGCTTGTCCTGTAAGATCGGCAGCAGCATGATAATCTTTTTCTTTTGTTTTGAATGATGGATTTCTGAGATAACACCAAAGTATAGTAGCCATACCAAGTTCATGCGCCATTTCAAATGCTTTACTAACTTCCTGTATTTGTCTTGTCGACTCGTCACTGCCAAAATATATTGTTGCGCCAATAGCAGTTGCGCCCATATTCCAGCTTTGTTTTATGGACGAAAACATGACTTGATCAAACTTGTTGGGATAGGTAAGAAATTCGTTATGATTAACTTTTACAATAAATGGAATTTTATGAGCATATTTTCTCGACAGAAATCCAAGTCCACCATAAGTAGTGGCAACGGCATTGCAACCGCCCTCCATCGCTAATTTTATTATATTTTCTGGATCAAAATAAATTGGATTTTTTGCAAAAGAAGCCCCTGCACTATGTTCAATTCCTTGATCGACGGGCAAGATAGAAAGATATCCTGTTTTCGAAAGTCGTCCCGAATTATACATTAATTGAAGATTACGAAGTACGTTCGGATTACGGTCGCTGTTGATCCAAATACGATCTACAAAATCATGACCAGGTAAATGCAGTTGATCTTTTGAAATCGTTTTGGATTGATGATTCAGTAGATATTCAGCCTTGTCGCCCAATAGTGAAACAATCTTATTTGTTGCCATAATTTATTTCTTTGGAAGAGCAAATATAAGAATTAGGTTCGAGAGATTTTTAAAGCAAGGTGTAATAGCCAATAAGTTATTTGCTTAATGCATGAATGATATCGTATTTAGTAACTATGTAATAATTGCCAATTTCATCTTTGCTCAAAACAGCTCCATTTTCTTTGTTAATTAAAATTTTTAATTTTTCAACCGCTGTGTTAAAATCAACTAAGGGATAACTTTTTTCCATTACTGCTTCTACTTTTTCATTTTTAATATCCGGGTTAGAAAATATTTTTTGAAACAATCCACTTTCACTTATTGCACCAACGGCGGCGTCATTTACAAAAACAGGAATATTTTCGATATCATATTTTTTCATCAGAGCTACGGCTTCCGAAACTGTTTGCGTGGGGGAGACGGTAACAAGTTTTTGGTTTGACACTCTACTACTGACAATGTCTTTAAAAGTTTTAACATCCAAAAATCCTCTTTCTATCATCCATTGATCGTTATAAATTTTTGCAACATAACGACTACCATGATCATGAAAAATGCAAACCACCAAATCATCTTTTTTTAATTTGTGCTTCAGTTGCATTAAGCCCTGAATACAACTTCCCGCGCTATAGCCACAAAAAATTCCTTCTTCTTTGGCCAATCGACGGGCCATGATTGCACCATCTTTATCGGTAACTTGTTCAAAATGATCAATCCATTTCATATCATAATTCTCTGGAATAAAATCTTCGCCAAATCCTTCGCTGATATAAGGATGGACTTCATTCATATCAATTTCGCCGGTTCTAAAATATTTTGTTAGCAATGATCCAAAAACATCAATCGCCCAAATTTGAATGTTTGGATTTTTTTCTTTTAAATACATGGCAGTTCCTGTAACGGTGCCGCCTGTTCCTGCGGTGCAAACAAGGTGTGTAATCTTTCCATCAGTTTGTTCCCATATTTCAGGACCAGTTGTTTCGTAATGAGCCAATCTATTAGCAAGATTGTCATACTGATTCATGTGATAAGAATTAGGAACTTCTTTTGCTAATTTTTTCGCTACACTATAATAACTACTCGGATCGTCGGGCAAAACATTAGTTGGACAAACAATTACTTCTGCACCAACTGCTTTTAAAATATCCGCTTTTTCTTTTGACTGTTTATCGGTTGTAACGAATATGCATTTATACCCTTTTACACAAGCGGCTAATGCAAGTCCCATACCAGTATTTCCACTGGTGCATTCAATAATAGTTCCGCCGGGTTTTAGTTTGCCTTCTTTTTCGGCTACTTCCACCATTTTCACTGCCATTCGATCTTTTATAGAATTGCCTGGATTGAAATAATCAACTTTGGCGGCAACAAAACAGGGTAAATTTTGAGTAATTTTATTAAGCTGAATTAACGGCGTATTGCCAATGGTTTCGAGTATATTTTTTTTAATGTTCATAGTAAAAAATTATTTTTCAAGTTCTTTCAGTGCAGATGCTATTATAATATCTGAATGATTCATCACTTCAAAATAACCGGCTGTTCTCCATTTGTAGCGAGCTAACAATGCTTTAATTCTATTTTGTAATAAAGTCTTATTTTCTGAAGAAACATTTCTGATATTAATCTTGTCCTTTGCAGCGTGTATTAATAATTCACTCCAAACAGCAGGTATTTCTTTATACGTACTATCAAATGCAGATGGAGAACTAAACTTACTTATTTCATTCACGTGTTGCATGTAAAAATGGTAAATAAAATTATTAAGCGATCCACTACTAACTAGTTCTACAATTGAATTTGGAAAAGAGCTTGTATCCGTAGCAATGGTAATATCGGGCATAATTCCACCACCAGCATAAACTGTTCTCTTTTTAATTTTTGTTTTAAAAGTTTTTGATTTGTTAGATTGAATGGTATCAGCAACAATTGATTCTCCATTACTGATTCGTTCAAATATTTCATCTAAATATTCTTTTTTCCCGTTTTGATAAGAACGTTGAATACTTCTACCAACGGGTGTGTAATACCTTGCTGTTGTTAATCGTAATGCAGAGCCATCTTTCAGTGAAAATTGTTCTTGAACTAACCCTTTCCCGAAAGTTCTCCTACCAATTATCGTGGCGCGATCCCAATCTTGTAATGCGCCAGCAAGTACTTCGCTGGCACTTGCAGAAAATTCATCTACTAACACAATTAGTTTGCCTTCTTCAAACAATCCAGGGCGGCGACAATTATACTCTCTCTTTTTGGAATGAAGTCCTTCCGTATAAACAATCTGTTTATTGTCACTTAAAAATTCATCAGCAATATCAACGGCTTCGTTCATTAGCCCACCACCATTACCGCGCAAATCAAGTACTAATTTAGAAATCCCTTTTGCTTGTTGTTCTTCCAACGACTTCATAAATTCCTCGTAAGCAGTTTCTGAAAATCTATTCAGTTTTATGTAACCTGTAGATGAGTTCAATAAATAAGCAGCGTCAATGGCAGGAAGAGGAATTGTTCCTCGAGTAACTGAAATGTTTTTAGAAACTCCATTTCTGATAATTGTTAAATTGGCTAAAGTGCCACTGGCTCCACGAATTTTCTGTTTCACTGCCTCCGATGAAATCGTATCTCCAATAATTGCTTCTTTATTTACTTGGATTATTTTATCACCAATTTGAATTCCGGCTTTATAACTTGGGCCATTGGGTAGAACATATACTACATGCACGGTATCTTCGAAAAAATTAAATTCAACGCCAATTCCTTCAAATTTTCCAACCATATCTTCTGTAATTTCCTGTAATTCTGACACTGGAATAAAAACAGAATGGGGATCTAATTGTCCCATCATTTCTGCAATTGCTCTTTGTTGGAGTGAATCGAATTTAACAGGATCGACATAATTCATTCGAATTAAATTCAGTATTTCCTGAACTGTCGTATTTCGCTGAGTAGTAAAGAAAGTAGATGTACTTGCCGTATTCTCTCGGAGTTTAAAACCAAAATACATTCCTGCAATTAAGGTGGCGGATAAAATTAAGGGTAACCAAACTTGTAATTTTTTATTCGACATGGTTATTATTACTTTGTATTATTAATGCAAAATAACGGAATTGAAATGAAGCAGCATTAATAGAGTATTTTCATTGTCAATATTTTTTTTAATGATAAAACTTATAGCAGATAGTGGAGCCACAAGTACAAAGTGGTGTTTGTTGGGTAAGGGCAAACCAAAATTGTTGTACACACAAGGAATCAGTCCTTATTTTTTAGATACTCAACAAATTGCCTCAATATTAAAGAGTGAGTTGTTGCCTAAATTGAAAAAAGTAAAAATTGATAAACTATATTACTACGGAACTGGATGTGCAAATCTTGAAAATGCAAGTTCTGTAAATAAGGCAATTCAACTAGTTTTTGGAAAAATTAAAATAGAAATAAATCACGATTTAACCGCCGCTGCCAAAGCTTTGTGTGGAAATACAAAAGGAATTGCTTGTATTTTAGGAACAGGATCTGGCTCTTGTTATTACAATGGAAAAAAAATAGTAAAATCTAGCACAGGTTTGGGTTTCATTCTTGGCGATGAAGGAAGTGGTGCCTTTTTAGGTAAAAAAGTATTGCAACATTATCTCTATAATATTTTTGATGATTCGTTAATGGCAAAGTTTGATGCTCAATTTTTAACAACAAAAACTGAAATACTGGAAAGTATTTATAAAAAGCAAATGCCAAATCGATATTTAGCTTCCTTTTCTGTTTTTCTGGCTGCCAATCGTGGCCATTTTATGATTGAAAATATTATTGAAGACGGCTTCAATGAATTCTTCTATCAGCATCTTATTCGATATAAAGAAATTGAAAAAATACCGGTTCATTTTGTAGGGGCTGTGTCGCATGCATTTAAAGATGTGCTTCAAGAACTTTGCAATAGTTATGGATTTAAGTTGGGCAAAATTTATAAAGATCCTATGCAAGGATTAATTGCATTTCACCAAGAATAATTTTTTATGAGTTTTGAAAAAATTACAGAGCAGGAAAGTCGTTATAACAATTTGGAGAAAATGTCTTTAAAGGAAGTTTTGACAAGTATTAACAAAGAAGATAAAACTGTTCCTCTTGCAATTGAAAGAATAATTCCTCAAATTGAAAAATTAGTAGAAGCAATTGTAGATAAAATGCTGAGTGGAGGAAGGCTGTTTTATATTGGTGCTGGAACAAGCGGAAGACTTGGAATTGTGGATGCCAGTGAGTGTCCACCAACTTTTGGAATTCCGTATGGTTTGGTTATCGGTGTTATTGCAGGCGGAGAAAAAGCAATTACGAATGCCGTAGAATTTGCAGAAGACAGTGAAGAAAATGGTTGGCAAGATTTACAGTCTTACGGGGTAACTGACAAAGATTGTGTAATTGGAATTGCTGCAAGCGGCACAACGCCCTATGTTATAAGTGCTTTAAAAGAGTGCAAGACAAATAAAATTATCACTGGTTGCATCACTAATAATCCGGGTTCACCTCTTTCTAATGTTGCGGATTTTGCAATTGAAGTAGAAGTAGGTCCAGAATTTATTACAGGAAGTACAAGAATGAAAAGTGGAACTTCTCAGAAATTAGTATTGAATATGCTTTCTACTTCAATCATGCTGCAATTGGGTAGAGTGGAAGGAAATAAAATGGTACACATGCAATTAACGAATGAAAAACTTGTAGATAGAGGTGTGAAAATGGTAATGGAGCAATTGAAACTCGACGATTACAATAAAGCAAAAGAGTTATTACTTCAATTTGGAACCGTTAAAAAAACAGTGGAGAGACATGCACAATATTGAACCATTCTACAATTGGCGGCATGTTTATGTGAGTGAAGAGGATAAAGAATCGCCGTTTTATAATCGAGTTTATTCAGAGTTTGAATTTACAAAAACTGTTTATAATTATTATATCCACCCACAATGGGACGATTTCGGAAGTAGTACTTTATATCTAAAGGTTTTACTCGCCGACTATTCAGAAAAATATGCAATAATTGAATTAATAGGCGAGTGGAATGACGTAATTGAAAATGACATAATGGAGTTGACAAGAAATGTGCTTGAGCATTTTATGAGCAAAGGCATTCATAAATTTATTTTGATATGTGAAAATGTTTTGAATTTTCATAGTGCTGGAAAAGAGTATTACGAAGAACTGAATGAAGAACTTCTTGAAAATAAAGGTTGGGTAGTTTGTATAAATATGCCTACTCAAACACACTATGAATTTAGAAAAAGTAAGTTGGATATTTATTTTTTGTTAATAGAGTTAATAGATTGGAGGGCTTACAAACCCTTCCATCTTTTTACAAAAATTGGTAAAGAGTTTGAAGAAAGATTACTTGAATAATGGAACTGACGTGCGACTAAAAATATCTTTCAATATCGCATTCCGATAGTATTTTTGCAATTGAAAAAATAGGTTTCCCTTAAACTGTTTGTAATTATGAATTGGTCTCAGTTACTCCGCTCATCGATTGGAAAAAAAATTGTGATGAGTATAACCGGATTGTTTCTTGTTTCATTTCTTGTAGTACATGTTGGCGTTAATGCATGCATTTTTAATGATTTATTTGATACAAACGACAATGGAGATATGTTCAATCGTGCTGCAGACTTTATGGGTTCTACTGTAGTAATTCGAATTATGGAAATTGGTTTGTTTCTTGGGTTTATCATTCATATTTATCAAGGATTAGCCCTTGAACTACAAAATAGATCAAAGCGAAAAAAAGGATATGATGTTCAAATGGGAAATCGTGGAAGCAAGTGGTATAGCCGTTCCATGGGGCTTTTAGGAACTATTCTTTTATTGTTTTTAATCTTACATTGGTGGCATTTTTGGATACCTTCTAGATTTACTCATTCTGGACTTGAAGTTCCTGTATTATTAAGTAACGGCAGAATTTCGCACGATATGTTTTTATTAATGAAAGTAACTTTTAGTGAATGGTGGATTGTATTAGTTTATGTTACAGGATGTATTTCACTGGCTTATCATTTGCTTCACGGATTTGAAAGTGCATTTCGAACATTAGGATTACATAATAGCAGATATTTAGTTATGGTTCATAAATTGGGAATAGGATTTTCAATTATTGTCCCATTAATTTTTGCATTAATGCCGGTGAGTTTCAAAATGGGATGGATTGGTTAAAAAATATTATTGCTATTGACAAGGTCAGAAATACTAACAATTAAGTTTAATTTGTATTTATGCTTGATGTAAAAATTCCAGAAGGAAAACTTAGCGAAAAATGGACCCATTATAAAGGGCATTGCAAGTTGGTGAATCCGGCTAATAAAAGGAATTTGGAAATAATTGTTGTAGGAACAGGATTGGCAGGTGCTTCTGCAGCAGCTTCTTTGGGAGAATTAGGTTATCAAGTAAAGGCTTTTTGTTTTCAGGATTCTCCACGCCGGGCACATTCAATTGCTGCTCAAGGAGGAATCAACGCTGCAAAAAATTACCAGAATGATGGCGACTCAGTTTATCGTTTATTTTATGATACTATAAAAGGTGGGGATTACAGAGCGAGAGAATCAAACGTTCATCGCTTAGCAGAAGTAAGTACTAATATTATTGATCAATGTGTTGCGCAAGGAGTTCCATTTGCACGTGAATACGGAGGACTGTTGAGCAATAGAAGTTTTGGAGGAACACAAGTACAACGAACTTTTTATGCTGCCGGACAAACAGGACAGCAATTATTAATTGGCGCATATCAAGCTTTGGAAAGGCAAATTGCATTAGGAAATGTAAAAATGTACAACCGCCACGAAATGCTTGATATTGTAATGGTTGAAGACAAAGCACGAGGAATTATTGCAAGAGATTTAATTACTGGAAATCTTGAAAGACATTTTGGGCACGCTGTTTTACTTTGCACCGGTGGTTATGGAAATGTATTTTATTTAAGCACCAATGCCATGGGAAGCAATGTAACGGCTGCTTGGAAAGCACACAAAAAAGGAGCTTTTTTCGGCAATCCTTGTTTTACTCAAATTCATCCAACCTGTATTCCCGTTAGTGGCGATCATCAAAGCAAACTTACTTTGATGAGTGAATCTTTACGAAATGATGGACGTATTTGGGTTCCCATTAAAAAAGAAGACTCTCGGAAAGCAAAAGATATTCCTGAAACTGAAAGAGATTATTATTTGGAAAGAAGGTATCCTGCTTTTGGAAATCTTGTTCCCAGAGATGTTGCATCAAGAGCAGCAAAAGAAAGATGTGATGCTGGTTACGGTGTTGGTACATCAAAACAAGCTGTGTATTTGGATTTTACTGAGGCGATAATTCGATATGGGAAAATTGAAATTGGTAAAAAGGGACTAACTACAATTAGTGAATCCGATATTTATAAATTAGGTGTAGATGTAGTTAAAGAAAAATATGGGAATCTTTTTGATATGTATCAAAAGATAACTGGCGACAATCCGTATGAAGTTCCGATGAGAATTTATCCAGCAGTACATTATACAATGGGTGGGCTTTGGGTAGATTATGAATTAATGACAAGCGTAAAAGGGCTTTATTGTTTAGGCGAAGCCAATTTTTCAGATCATGGAGCCAATCGACTTGGTGCATCAGCATTAATGCAAGGATTAGCAGATGGTTACTTCGTCATTCCTTATACTGTTGGAAATTATTTAGCAGATGAAATTAGAACAACAAATATTTCAACAAATCATCCTGCATTTGCTGAAACAGAAAAAAAAGTAAATGATAGAATTGAACAACTGATGCAAATTAAGGGAACTAAATCTGTAGAAAGTTTTCATAAAAGATTAGGAAAAATTATGTGGGAAAAATGCGGCATGGCTCGGAATGCCGAAGGATTAAAACAAGCAATCAGCGAAATTCAAAATTTAAAAAAAGAGTTTTGGAATGATGTACGAATTCCAGGTTCTATATATGAAATGAATCCTGAATTGGATAAAGCGGGGCGGGTGGCTGATTTTATCGAGTTAGGAGAATTAATGTGTTTGGATGCACTTACTCGAGAAGAAAGTTGTGGTGGACATTTTAGAGAAGAATTTCAAACGAGTGATGGGGAAACATTACGGCAGGATGATAAATTTATGTTTGTATCTAACTGGGAACATAAAGGTGAACATGAATGGGAACTAATAAAAGAAGAGTTGAAGTATGAAGAAGTGAAACCATCAAAGCGTTCTTATAAATAATTTTAAAAGCACAAAAACAATTGCTTTTTATGGAGCAAAAAAGTATAAGTCTGAAATTAAAAGTTTGGAAGCAAAAAAATAGTCAAACAAAAGGAAGCTTTGAAACACATTCAATGAATGATGTTTCAACGGAAATGTCTTTTTTAGAAATGTTTGATGTTTTAAATGAAAAATTAATTCAGGAAGGGAAAGAACCGATTGCTTTTGATCATGACTGCCGAGAAGGAATTTGTGGAATGTGTTCAATGTATATTAATGGACGTCCACACGGCCCTTGGCATGAAACAACAACTTGCCAACTACACATGCGTGCATTTAATAATGGCGAGACAATTGTAGTTGAACCTTGGAGAGCAAATGCTTTTCCAGTGATAAAAGATTTAATTGTTGACAGAACTCCGTTTGACAGGATTATTCAAGCCGGAGGATTTATTTCAGTCAATACCGGCAATGCAGTGGATGCCAATTCATTACCCGTTGAAAAAAGTAAAGCAGATGCTTCTTTTGCTGCTGCTGCTTGCATTGGATGTGGAGCTTGTGTAGCGGCTTGTAAAAATAGTTCGGCCATGTTATTTGTATCGGCAAAGGTTACTCATTTGGCTTTAATACCTCAAGGCGATCCCGAGCGAAAAACAAGAGCGTTGGATATGGTGGCTCAAATGGATAAAGAAGGGTTTGGAGCTTGTACAAATACTGGTGCTTGTGAAGCTGTTTGTCCTAAAGGTATTTCTCTCGAAAATATTGCCCGATTAAATAAAGAGTATCTTTTAGCAGGGCTTACTTCAGAATTATAGTTAGTACAAATTTTATTTTACTCAAAAAATAGAAATTCTTGAGCAGTTAGTATATTCATACATTAATTTATTTTATGCGCACATTATTTTTATCAACTCTTGTAGGTCTATTTTTTTTATCATGTAACAATTTATCAACTGTGAAAAACGAACCATATCAGTGGCCAGATGGAATTATCCCACCCGTAGCTGTAAAAAAATCTAAAGAATTAATAGCCCACAGCGATGTAAGAATTGATAATTACTATTGGATGAACGATTTTTTTAAAAAGGGACCTGACAGTACAAATGTTGTAAATCATCTAACTGCAGAAAATGAATATACTGATACCATGATGAGCGGATTGAAAGAATTTCAGGAATCGTTATATCAAGAAATGAAAGGAAGAATTAAAGAAAAAGATGAGTCAGTTCCTTACAAAGACAATGGGTATTGGTATTACACACGTTTCGAAGAAGGGAAGCAATATCCAGTTTATTGTCGGAAAAAGGAAAATTTGGATGCAACTGAAGAAGTGATTCACGATGGAAATAAAGCCGCCGAAGGAAAAAGTTATTATAGTGCTTCTGGAATGGGAGTGAGTGATAATAATGAATTTATGATTTTAGGTGAAGATGATGTGAGCAGACGTTTGTATAAACTTCGATTCAAAGATTTAAAAACAGGAAATTTTTTCCCAGAAGTAATTCCGAATACCGAAGGAGGATCGTACACCTGGGCAGCTGATAATAAAACTGTTTTTTACATTAAAAAAGATATTGTCACCTTATTAGGATATCAAGTGTGGCGGCATGAAGTTGGAACTGATCCTTCCTTAGATGATTTGGTGTATGAGGAAAAAGATAATCGACATTATATTGGAGTAGGAAGAACGAAGTCTAAAAAATATATATTAATTAATTCTGAATTAGGCGAGCAACAGAGCGAAACTTGGCTGTTGGATGCTGCAAATGCAAAAGGGACTTTTAAAGTTTTTCAACCACGTACGATGGGGTTGGTTTATGATATCAATCATTTTGAGAATAAATTTTATATCCGCACCAATTACCAAGCCGCAAACTATAGGTTGATGGAATCTCCACTTGACAAAACCAATATTGAAAACTGGAAAGAAGTTATTGCACATCGCTCCGATGTTTTTTTGAATAACGTTTCAATTTTTAAAACCCATTTAGTTTTATCTGAAATGAAAGAGGGGCTCACCCAAATTCGAATTATTAACCAAGAAACAAAAGCTGATTATTATATGGAATTTGACGAACCAGCTTATTTGGCTTCGGTGAGTTCCAATCCTGAATTCAATACCAATACTTTAAGGTTTAATTATACTTCCTTTATTACTCCAAATTCTGTCTATGATTATAATATGGACAATAAAACAAAGGAGTTAAAAAAGCAAACAGAAGTTGTGGGGGGATATAAAAAAGAAAATTATGTAAGCGAACGAATTTTTGCGACAGCAAGTGATGGATCTAAAATTCCTATTTCAATTGTTTATAAAAAAGGAATGATGAAAAATGGTTCTAACCCGTTATTGCTGTATGCTTATGGTTCTTATGGTTCTAATTCGTACGCAACATTTAGTTCCAATCGTCTTAGTTTACTAAATCGTGGATTTGTTTATGCCTTGGCGCATATACGTGGTGGACAAGAAATGGGGCGCAATTGGTATGACGATGGAAAAATGATGAAGAAGAAAAATACCTTCACTGATTTTATTGATTGTGGAAAATATTTATGTGCTGAAAAATTTTCAACCCCAAAACATTTATACGCTATGGGTGGCAGTGCCGGTGGATTGCTAATGGGTGCTATTGCAAATATGGCTCCAGAAATGTGGAATGGAATTGTAGCCGCAGTTCCCTTTGTGGATGTTATTACAACTATGAGTGATGCCAGCATTCCTTTAACAACAGGAGAATATTTGGAATGGGGAAACCCCGCTATTAAGGACGAATATTTCTATATGAAATCATATTCTCCAATTGATAATGTGGAGCGGAAAAATTATCCCAATATGTTAGTCACTACAGGACTGCACGATAGTCAAGTTCAATATTTTGAACCTTCCAAATGGGTGGCAAAATTGCGTGAAATGAAAACTGATAAAAACAAGTTATTTCTTCATACCAATATGAAAGCAGGGCATGGCGGTGCTTCAGGTAGGTTTGATTATCTTAAAGATGTTGCTTTGCAATATTCATTTCTATTTGCATTGGAAGGAAAATTAAAATGAAATTGATTTTAAAAGGGAGTTAAAACTCCCTTTTTTATTATCTGAATTGTGAAAATGATTGATGAAATTTGGGATGCAAACAAATCAATTTTGAAGATTTATTGGCGTATATTATTTCTGGCTTACTTTTTTTTCACTAGTACGAATGTTTATTCGCAAGTTCCTGTGCCAGAAACTTTAAAGAGCAGTAACCTTCGTTTCAAAATAATTAAGAGTAGTATCGACTCAGTTTATATTGACACATTAAGCATTGTTCCGAAAAGTTTTTCTATTTTAAATGTTCCTAATTCCTCATATCAACTTGATTATATTAATGCACTTCTTACTTGGAACCAAAAACCAATTTTGGATAGTGCTTATATAATGTATCGAGTTTTTCCTTTCAAATTAAATAAGTCCATTCAGCATTTACAATACGATAGTGTGATGTATCGCTATTATGTTCAGCCATTTGAATTTAATAAAGCCCCAAAGAATTCTTCAAATCAACTATTTGACTTTGGCGATATTCAATATAATGGAAGTTTTGGCAGGAGTCTAACAGCTGGGAATAATCAAGATCTTGTACTAAACTCCAATTTTAACTTGACACTTAAAGGAATGTTGGGTGATAGTATTGAAATTAATGCGGCTATAACAGACAATAATATTCCTATTCAGCCGGAAGGCAATACACAACAGTTGAATGAGTTTGATCAAATTTTTCTTCAGTTCAAAAAGAGAAACTGGAATTTAAGCATGGGTGATATTGATGTTCGTCAAAATCAACATTATTTTTTAAATTTTTATAAAAGAATGCAAGGATTTTCATATGAAAATCAGTATCATTTGGGGAATAATAAAATAGGAAGTACGATGCTAAGTGGCTCTATTGCAAAAGGAATATTTGCAAGAAATGTTTTTCAAGGACTTGAAGGAAACCAAGGACCATACCGGTTAACTGGTGCAAATAACGAAATCTTTTTTATTTTACTGGCAGGTACAGAGCGGGTTTTTATTGATGGAGAAATGATGAATCGGGGAGATGACCAAGATTATGTTATAAATTATAATACAGCAGAAATTATTTTTACACCCAAAAAAATGATTACTAAAGACAGCCGCATTCAAGTGGAATTTGAATATGCTGTTCGGAATTATCTTAACACCAATCTATATGTCAATCAAGTAGTTTCATTAAATAAAAAATTGAAAATAAATTTTGCAGCTTTTAGTAATAGCGATGCAAAGCATTCTCAGATTAATCAGATATTAAATGGGGAACAAAAAATATTTCTGACTCAACTGGGAGATAATATTCAAAATGCTTTTTATAAATCAGCCGTTATAGATACAGTATTTGATTCTGGAAAGTTGCTTTACGAAAAAAAATATTACAACACTTCAGCAGGAATTGACTCTTTTTATTTGCACACTTCAAATCCATTAACAGCTAAGTATAGCGTAACTTTTACAGATGCTGGTAGCGGAAAAGGGAATTATGTTCCTGATTTAAATGGAGCCAATGGTAAAGTGTATAAATTTCTTTTTCCCATTTCTGGTGTAAAGCAAGGAAGTTATGAACCCGTTATTAAATTGATTACTCCGAAAACACAACAGGTAATGGCAATAGCTGTAGATTATAAATTGAATGACAATAGCAAATTAAAAGCCGAATGGGCGATAAGCAACAACGATGTTAATTCTTTTTCTAAAAAAGATGAAAGTGATGATTGGGGTTCTGCTATGAAATTATTTTTTAGTAACACTTCCGTGCTTCAAGGTTCTCTTTCAAAAAAAATATGGATTACTACAGATGTGGATTATGAATATGTTCAAGATCGATTCAAACCATTGGAAAGGCTGCGGCAGGTGGAGTTTGCAAGAGATTGGGGTGTAGTTGATCAATTAATACAAGCAACGGAGAACATTATAAAAGTTGCATCTAAGTTGTATGACGAAAAAAATAATTCTATTTCCTATCAAGCTACAAATTATAATAGAAGTACAAATTATAAAGGAGTGCAACATCACATAAAGCAAATTACTAATCATCGCGGATGGCAGTTCAATAATTCTTTTTTTAGTACATCTTATAATAGTTTGTTGAGTCAGGGTAATTTTTTAAAACCAGTTTTTGATGTTAGCAAAGAGTTGAATAAGTTTAGTCAATACCGATTGGGATTTCGGTATGCTAGTGAACAACAGATTTTTAAAAGTAAAATGACGGACACCTTGACAAAACAAAGTTTCTCATTTAGTGTTTATTCTTTTTATTTAAAATCGGCAGAAAAAAATAAAAATAAATATGGGATTACATTTTTTACTCGACAGGATAAATATCCCGTTGATAAATTATTTATAAAAGGGGACCGAAGTATCAATCTTAATTTTCAAGCCGAGCTTGTTGTCAACCCCAAACATCAGCTTCTATTCAATAGCACTTTTCGGAAATTGGAAATTCTAAATTCGATTTCGAAACAGAAAGCAGATGAAACTATTTTGGGACGAGCTGAGTATTTAATTAACGAGTGGAAGGGATTGTTGACAGGAAATATTTTATATGAATTGGGAACAGGGCAGGAGCAAAAAAGAAATTTTATTTATGTGGAAGTTCCTGCCGGTACGGGACAATTTGTGTGGCGAGATTATAACTTGGATGGGAAACAACAATTAAATGAATTTGAAGAAGCCACATTTTTAGATCAGGCAAAGTTTATAAGAATAGTTACACCAAGCAACGAATTTGTAAAAGCAAATTATACTACTTTTAATTATAGCATAAGAATCAGTCCTAGAGCATTTTTGCAGAAAACTGATTTAAGAGGAATGAAGCGATTGGTTTCAAAACTTGACATAAATAGTTCTTTGCAAGTGAATAAAAAATCAATTGCTCAAGGCAATGTTGAATTCAATCCTTTTAAATTTGTTCTTGACGATACTGCATTGCTTACGATGAACACCGTAATGGTTCATACGATTTCCTTTAATCGTCTCAGTAATTATTGTGGCTTTGATGTGAGTTATTTTGACAATAGCGCTAAAACGCTTTTAACTTATGGTTATGAAAGCCGTAAATTAAATGACTGGATTTTTAAATTTAGATGGAACATCAGTCGTTCGTTTACACTTGATTTGAATAGCAAGAAAGGATTAAGTGGATTGTACACACCCAATTTTACAAATCGTAATTATGAGTTAAAACAATTTAGGATAGAACCGAAAATTGTTTTTATTCAAAGCACAAAGTTCAGACTCAGCAGTGGCTATAAATACGAGCATAAAAAAAATCAAGCGTTGTGGGGTGGAGAAATTTCTGTTTCCAATTCTTTACAAATAGAGACAAAGTATAATGCTCTTCAAAATAGTTCTATTTCTGCCCGCATTACTATGAACAATATTCAATACAGATTCCCCACAAATAGCACGGTTAGCTATATTATGCTCGAAGGATTATTGCCAGGACGTAATTACTTATGGAATTTGGATTTTACAAAACGATTGCTGAATAATCTGGAAATGAATTTTCAGTACGAAGGCAGAAAGCCTGGCAGTGCAAGAATAGCCCATATTGGAAGGGCTTCAATTCGAGCCGTTTTTTAATTTATTTTGGATTATATTTATTCAAAATATAATTATGGGAAATATGGGTATTGGTGAATTATTAATAATCATTGTTATTGGGATTATAATTATTATGGTTCCAATTATTCTAATTTATAAGTATGGTAAACTAAAGGGAAGACTTAAGGAATTAGAAAATAGGATTAAAGAGAAATAAAATAAATCTAATTAAGCGACTAATTCATTTCAAAGGCTTTCACCTCAAATAAAAAATAATTGATCTAAGTTCATCCTGTGGGGGATAAGGGGCTACACATTAAACCTAAAATGCATTACATCGCCGTCTTTTACTTGATACTCTTTTCCTTCAATTCGTAGCTTTCCAACTTCTCGGCAAGCGGCTTCAGAGCCATATTCAATATAATCGTTATAGCCAATTACTTCTGCTTTTATAAATCCTTTTTCAAAATCGGTATGAATAACACCTGCAGCCTGTGGAGCTTTCCAACCAATATGAATTGTCCAAGCTCTTACTTCTTGTACACCGGCAGTAAAATAAGTATAGAGATTCAGTAATTTATAGGTAGAATGAATAAGCCTATCCAGTGCAGGTTCTTTCATTTTATACTCATCCATAAATAATTCTTTGTCCTCTTGATTTTCCATTTCTGCAATTTGAGCTTCAATAGTATTATTCATAACAATAACTGCAGAATCTTGCAATGCTATTGCATCTTGTAATGTTTTTGAATAAATATTGCCAGTGTGCATAGATGCTTCGTCAACATTTGCCACATATAAAACAGGTTTGTCAGTTAAAAGACAAAGATCTGCAATATAATATTTTTCTTCTTTAGTGAAATTCAGTTCACGAATATTTTTGCCATTTTGCAAATGTTCTTTGCAAATAATAAGCACGGCCAAATCTGCTTTTAGTTTGGGATCAATTTTTATTTGTTTTTCTGTTCTGGAAATTTTCTTTTCTACACTTTCCAAATCTTTTAACTGTAATTCAGTCTCAATAATTTCTTTATCTCCGATAGGATTTATTTTCCCTTCATCTCTCAAAACATTTTCATCTTCAAAGCATCGAATAACATGAATAATAGCATCCACTTCGCGAATATTGGCCAAAAATTTATTGCCCAAACCTTCGCCTTTACTGGCGCCTTTTACCAATCCGGCAATATCTACAATTTCAATTTGCGTGGGAACGATACGATTGGGCTTTACTAATTCTGCAAGCTTTTGCATTCTTGTATCCGGAACATCTACCAGCCCAATGTTGGGTTCAATGGTACAAAATCGATAATTACTTGCCTGTGCTTTTGCACTATTACTAACTGCATTAAATAAAGTTGATTTGCCAACGTTTGGTAAACCTACAATTCCAGCTTTCAATCCCATAATTCAAGTTTATTTAAAATGTAAAACTATTTTTTAAAAAGAGTGCGCAAAGATAAGGAATGACAAACTGCTTACTTCTATTTTGAAAACTTGCATTTGGAAGTTTGGAAAAAAACAGTAATCTTCATTTTTGCAAAAATTAATATTATGGCATTGAGTAGAATTTGGTCAGCTTTTATCATCCTCGCCATTGGCGTGGCCTGCATTCAGGCCTTTGTTTTGGGCGATGCTTCTATTTTTAAATGGATGGTAATTGGGAAGGCCGACGATATTGCAAATCCACTAAAAGTGGATGGCGTTATTCAAACCTGCAAAAATGCTATTGAACTTGCCATCAATCTCGTTGGCATCATGACTTTGTTTATGGGCTTTATGAGTATTGCTGAAAGGGCAGGAGGGATTCGATTGTTGTCAAAAATTATCGGACCATTTTTCGGAAAGTTATTTCCAGAAATTCCAAAAAATCATCCGTCGATGGGGCATATGATGATGAATTTTTCTGCCAATCTTTTGGGATTAGATAATGCGGCCACTCCATTTGGAATTAAAGCAATGGAAAGTTTGCAGGAATTAAATCCGAGTAAACAAACAGCTTCTAATCCGCAAGTAATGTTTCTTTGCTTACACGCTTCGGGGCTTACTTTAATTCCTGTTAGTATTATTGCAGCAAGAGCTGCTATTAACCCAACTGCTGCTGATCCAACTGATATTTTTATTCCTTGCATCATTGCCACGTTTGTTGCTACCATGGCCGCTATGTTTATAGTATCGTGGAAGCAAAAGATTAATATTTTTCAACCGGTAATTTTAGCTTGGGTTGGAAGTGTTTCTATTCTTTTCTCTATTCTGGTTATTTATTTAAGTTCATCCTCAACTGAAGGGATGCAATCTTTTTCAGGAATATTAAGTAACGGATTAATTCTTTCGATTTTTTTATTAATTATTCTCGGGGCACTTTATAAAAAAATAAATGTTTTTGATTCTTTTATAGAAGGTGCAAAAGGTGGATTTGAAACTGCCGTGCGTATTATTCCCTATTTAGTGGGAATGTTAGTAGCCATTAGTTTATTACGCAGCAGCGGATGCTTTGAAATCATTATCAATGGTGCAAAAGCAATTTTTTCTTACTTGGGGACCGATACCAGATTTGTAGATGGATTACCAACGGCATTGATAAAACCTTTTAGCGGTAGTGGAGCAAGAGGAATGATGATTAGTACTATGAATGAATTTGGTGCCGATTCGTTTGCCGGAAGATTGGCTTGTATTTTACAGGGATCTTCTGATACAACCTTTTATGTAATTGCTGTTTATTTCGGAGCTGTGTCTATAAAAAACACTCGTTATTCAATAGGAGCCATGTTGCTAGCTGATTTGGTGGGAATCATCACTGCAATTGCATTAGCTTATATGTTTTTTGGATAAAAAAAACCGACAAAATATTTGTCGGTTTTCATAAATCGTAATGAAATTAATAATTGGTAATAAGTGAAGCACTCGGTGTTTTGCCCGTTAGCGCGTCTTTACCTCTTGCAACTACTGTGTAAATTCTTTTTCCTGTTGGACTAAAAGATTGTGGTGCTGTTTGGCTTCCTACAAAATAAGCGGCTACTACTGTTCCTTTTTTACGCACTTCCAAAGTATCGCTAAGTAGAGGTAATGGCAACTCAACAAAACTGCTACTATTTTTATGAGTAATATTATTTATGATATTCGTTTGTGTTAATCTTGAGAATAAACACAAAGTGTCTTTTACATTCGCAGTCGTATTCACTAAACGAATGCTGTAAAATCCATTGGCAGGAATTCTTTGTGGGTCTTCTATCATCAAAGTTTTTAGAGCAGGAAAAGTATCTACCAAATACAACGAATAATATTTGCCAGCATCGGTTGTTAAATAAGCTCGTGCAATAGTGTCTCCAGCCATTGGAATAGGAACAGAAGGTGTAGCTGTATTCATTCTTGCCATTACAAATTCGTAAGTTTTAAGTCCCGCTGGCACGGCAGCATACACACTGGTGGCTGGCCAAGCGCCTGCATAAGATAAACTTGTTCCGTTTAGTTTTTGTGAGTTGAGATAAATGAATAATTGAGGACCTGTAGTTGCGCCTGTTATTAAAGATGGTGCATTGGCGGCGTGTGAATGAATAATTCTCATATACGCTACATCTGTAGGGTCAGGAAAAATCCATTTATTATTTTCATCAATTAAGTCTTTCTTTTTGGAACATCCTAAAACAAATGTCACCAAAACGAGAATCAAGTACGATGATATTTTTATTGCTTTCATAATTCGTTAGTTTAAATTTTTATGGTTTTGAAAACCAAACAGGATAGGTGTGATAATCTAGATTTAATGCTCCAATTGAACGCAACGATTCCACATTCCATAAATATTCAGAATTGTATCTGGGGCGCATACGATAACAAAGTTTTCCGTTGTTATCGGGAAAAAGCGCTAATCCTGATGGAATGGTATAACCGGTATAAATATTGGTTACATCATAATTTTCTTTTCTTAAATCCACCCACGATTCTACAAAACCCCAACCCCAAAGCGCAATATACTTTTGAAGTAAAATCATTTTTCGTGTTAAAGTAGTTGGAGAAATAATAGGGTCATTTACATAAGCATCACGTTGAGTAGTTGTAAAATTGGTGTACCCTGTAAAATGTGTACTAAGCATATCCATATTTCCGCGAATACCATTTTTGTAAGCCAAGAGAGCGATAGCATTATCTCCTTTTTTAAAAGCAGCTTCTGATTTTAAAAACTGCATTTCTGCATAAGTCATAATAGGGAAGGGAGACGTATTTTTAAAATATGTTCTTGCACCCGTATCAACACCGCCGGTAGGAGCAGCATAAACTCCTGCAAATCCCCAAAAATTTGGAGGGCGTTGCGTGGTAGATGTATAGTCGCCTTGGTTATGTGGCAAGCCATAGAATAATCCGTTGCCAGATGGTTTGAAAATATAACGCAATCTTGGATCGGCAGCAGCACCGGTAAACGAAGTACCGTTAAATAAGTTCATTGCAAATGCGCCAGCTCTATAGGTTCCCATATTATTTCGAGTTGGGGAATAAAAATTATATCCAGTTGCATCTGGCGGAGCAGGGTTGAATCGAACTATTGCATCATCGGTGGTAGATGTCATTGAAAGGTCAACATACTTAATGACTGAATCGGGTTTGTAATTGCTTTTATTGAAATAACGGTGATATGCTTTTGCTTTTACACCGTAAGCAAATTTTTTCCATTTAGCTAAATCTCCATTATAAAAATATTGATCACCTGCAGTCAGTGAAGACGAACCAGCTAATGAAAAAGCAGCTAGAGCTGAATCAACCATATTAATAACATGAGGATATATTTCCTCTTGTTTGTCATAAGCAAATTGTAAGCGATCACGTTCGAAAGCTTGTTTCAAAATTGCTTCGCCATGATAGTCGGCAACATTCAGCCAACCCCAAGCAAGTGCTGTATAAGCTACCGCTACATAACCATGTTTTCCTGTGTTATTGGCATTTCTAATCATATCCAAAACGTTCCAACCAAAATTCCAATAATGCATTCTCCAAATTTCGCCACCGGCATCACTGCCAGGTACATAACCATGTCTTTCCCATGCATTACTTGAAGAAGTAAGTGCAAAATTTTGAGTGATGGGTCCCATCATTCTTGCATCAAAAGCAATACCGCGGTGCATATTCGCTATGATAGAAGGTAAAACTTCTTCAGGTGTTGCAGTAGATGGATTATTCGGATTCAAATAAGCTTCATCCAAATATTTTTTACACGAAGTGCCAGTTACTATTAATCCGGCAAATATTATAATTGCAAATTTTTTCATGTTGTTAGGATTTTACTTTTTTTGTTTAAAGGTTGCTTTTAATCCAAAATTAATTCCAACCGGAGTAGCTGTATTTCCAAAATCAATTGCAAAAGAGCCAACACCACCAGTAGCCGGAGTGTTGCCATTTACAGCAGGATCAACCCCTGTATAATTTGTAAGGATGAAGAGGTCGGTTCCGGTTACAAAAAACACACCACTTTGAAGAATACGCAAACTATTTAAAAACGATTTGCTGAAATTATAAGAAAATGTTACATCTCGTAAACGTAACCAGTTTACGTCGTGCTCAATAAAATCAACAGCATAAGTTCTTCCTGTATAATAATCGTTTTGAAAATAGGGCGTAAACTGAATGGTGTTGAGCGTTGGTGTTGCACTGTTTTGTAATCCATCATTTAATACACCGGGAATAATACGCGATTTTTCTCTGTCGAGTGTTCTTTTGCTAAGTCCATTTTGAACCAACCATTGTTCTGTTCCATTTAATACATCTCCACCCATTTTTACATCCATCAAAAATGAAAAAGAAAAACTTTTGTAATTAAAGCGGTTGGTAATTCCTAAAACAAAATCAGGATTTCTATCTCCAATGCGAATATAGTTTGGATCTGCAATTGGATAACCTGTAAGCGGATCAATTAAAATTTTACCCGCTGTATTTTTCATATAAGTCTGACCTGAAATGGTAGTGGTGGGTAAGCCACGAAACAAGCTGGCTCGATAGCCCGCTAACCATGAATCGGAATTATAAAACTCCGGTAAAGTTGCAGGTAGATCGGTTACTTTATTCCACATTCTACTACCATTTAAAGTAACTCTCCAGTTAAAATTCTTTTGCTTTATAGCATGAATATTAAGCATCGCTTCTACGCCCTGATTACGAATTGAGGCAGCATTTAGTGTATTTAAAATAAATCCTGTTCCATAACTAGCTCTCATATTCACAACGACTTGTTGGTCAACAAATGTATTGTAATACGTAAAATCAACACCAACACGGTTGTTGAATAATTTCATTTCCAAACCTGTTTCTACAGTTGTTTGTCTTTCAGGTTTTAGGTTGGGATTATTATTTGTAAACCCGTAAGCAACTCCGTAGGTATTAGTAGCTGAAAATAATGGGGAGTAAACGGATTGATTGGAGTAAGGAGCAACTCGCTTACCTGTTTGAGCTACTGAAGCTCTAAATTTTCCTAGGGTTAATAAATTATTTTCACCCAAAAGTTCGGAGAAAATGAAACTAAGACTTGCAGAAGGGTAGAAAAATTTTCTATTGGTAGCTGGAAATTCAGCCAACCAATCTTGACGACCTGTAAAGTTTAGATATAAGAATGAATTGTAGTCTAAATTTAATTCACCAAAAACACCCAAACTTCTTTCAAGAATCAATGTATCTCGTCCAGAAGTTTTACTGGTAATCCGCTTATTGGGAGTTAACGAAGTAAAATCTGTCACATTCATATTATCGTGTGTGATGGAATTTACATTTACTATGCTATCACCTCTTCTCGAATAAACGTCTGTTCTTCTGTCATCAATAGCGGATCCTAATCGGAATGTAGCAGCTATTGGTCCTAATTGCTTTTTAGCAGTGGCGATAAAAGTTCCACTATAACCGGCAAATTTTTGTTGGTATTGTTCAATTCTTCCACCAATTGTATAAACGTTAAAGGATTGTGGATGCCACATATATCCGCCTTCCTGTTTGTAATTATCACCCGAACCTCTTGCACTTAAATTCAACCAATTCAACGGATCATAACTTATTTGAAGATTAATTGTATTTCGATTGAGGTTATCAAAATTCAAATTCTTATTCACTTCAAAATAAGGGTTGTTCTGTTCTCCCATATTATCGGCGCCTGAAGAAAGTTTGGTAACCACTCTTCTATTTCCATCTTCTTTGATGTAATTACTTGCGTCGTCATCCAATGGCCAATATAAAAGCCCTAACATATAACCACCTGCTCCCCGGAAAGCTTTTTTGTTGAAACTGTTGGCATAGCTTCCGATGGCAGTTACCGTAAGATTGTCGCGTAGTTTAGCAGAAACAGTAATTCTACTATTTATCTTTCTTTCCTGTGTGTTTGGAATTACTCCATTACGATCGCTATATGTTCCTGACCAACGATAAGAGAACATTTTATTTCCTGCTTCGGCAGTTAATGTTTGTTTATGTGATTGTCCCGCCTGAAAAAAGTTTTCTAAATTATTATAAAGAACTGTATTGTCAGCATAAACCGGGCCGAAGAAACCACGAACTTGAAGACTTGTTAATCCGTTTGTACCCAAATCATACTTCTGCTGTACGTCATGAAATTTTGTAATTTGTTCGAATCTAAAATTGTTTTCATATCCTACTTTCAAGCTCTGTTGTTTTCCTTTTTTGGTTGTAATAACAATCGCTCCACTTCCGGCTTCAGTTCCATAAAGTGCGGCAGCTTCGGGTCCTTTTAAAATAGAGATAGACTCAATATCCTCAGGATTAATATCAGCAGCACGGTTAGTAAAGTCATTGTTTCTGTTATCCAAATCAGAAGCCAAACGATGTTGATTAAAAACATCATTATTCATTGGCAAACCATCCACAATAATAAGTGGTGAATTATTTCCACTCAGTGAATTAAATCCACGCAAAACAACTTGAGAAGATGCTCCAGGAGCACCACTAGTGGATGTAACAGAAGCACCAGCAACACGTCCTTGAATGGCATTAAAAAAGTTTTCACGTTGTGTTTCGGCAATTTCGTCCCCTTTAATATCCTGAACGGAATAACCTAATCCACGTTTGTCTTTTGTAATTCCCATTGCTGTAACAACCACTTCGCTAAGTTGGCGTTCATTTACAGCTAACGAAACATTGATTTCAGCACCATCTCCAACAGTTGTTGATTTTTTTAAATAACCAACTGAACTTATTTCCAAAACATCGCCTTTAGATGCTTTAATGGAAAAGTGGCCGCCTGAATTACTAGTTGTGTTTTTTTTGTTTGTTCGGTTTTGAATGGTTGCATTTGCAACCGCTTCACTGGTATTATCGGAGGAAACGGTACCGTTAACCGTTTTTTCTTGTGCCGATAAATTAAGGAAGAATGCAAATAGAGGGATAATCAGAATTATCCGTTTCATAATTTTCATAAGCGTTAGTTTGAAACCTAAACATAGGCAAAAAAGGGAAAGGTTCAAAATGATTTTCCCAACAATTTGTTGTCAAATTAAATTGTGAAGGAAGTTAATCGCCAAGAAAAATAAGAAAGAGGAATAGTGGCTTACAAAAATTATTTTTTATTTCCTGCTAAAGACATAACGTAAGCTCAATCCGAAATTAAAAAGTTCTAAATTAATTTCATCAATAAAATTGAGTTCAGGTTTGCAATCTAATTCTATATTTATAGGAGCGTTAGCAAATTTGTAATCAAGGCCAACGCTTCCCTGCGCTCCTAATAATTTTCTAGAAGTAACAGTTTTTTCTGCATTTAATCCAACATAGGCACCTGCTCCATAAAACCAATTCAAATTAGCAGCATTTTTAATTGGCTTATTAATTTCTAAAAGTAAACCGAGAGTAAGATTGTCGGAGTAGTCAAACATTATTTTGGCTGATGCTTTATTATTAAAGAAATGTTTAAAACTGATGGCGTTGCCAATTGCATTTTCGCCGCCATTTCCTAGACGAACACCAACTGCGTCAGAATAGTTTTGAGCTTGACCAAAGTATAAGTTGGTCGTGAAGAGTGTAAGTAAAAGTAGCTTTTTCATTTTAAGGGGTTTTGTATTATTGAAACGAAATATAATTTAGAAAAGTATAAATCCAATTGTGAAGCAACGCTATTCAAAAAGTTCGTACTTGGTTTTTGGTCTTCTGTCTTCCAACCATTTGAAATTGATAAGTCGCATTTCTTTCGGATCTTTTTGTTGAATGGGCCAAATTGTTCCCTTTACTTCACTTCGAAAAACAACTCGATTTAACTCCTGATCTTGAAAATATATATCAATCATATCGGCGTTGGATTGGTTGATGCCTGTATAAGCACTGTCTTCATCTTGAATAAAATAAATACACTCGGCATAACCTCTTGCCCTTGCCGAAGCAAGCCTTCCATCTACAAAAAAAGCGTTAAGTCGAGTTGATTTTATTTGATTATAGATTTCCTTCTGCACACGATTAACGACTAAACTATTTTTAAAAATTTCCATTCTTTCTGCTTCCTTATTTTTAGTAAACAGCAAAATGGTATCGCCTGTTAATTGATTTTGGTTTGCCCAGATTACCGGATTATAATAAAGGCGGAAAGTGGAATCTAGATAAGAATAAAACAAACTGTCGCAAACGCCCTGCAATGAATCGCTAAAGATTTTTACGTTTCTGTATGCTTCAAAATATCGATTTGAGCTATCAGATTTTTTTGCTTCTACATTTTTTATTTTAGCCGGCGCCTTAGCATTTTTAGTTTCAGAAAATTTGGCTGAAAAAAGGGTATCGGCAGCAATGTAAAGGGAATCATTCTCCTGCTTTATAATCATCAACGGCTTTTGAGTGGCAAGGAAAGTTTCTGCTTTATTATTAATAAGAACTTTATTTGCGATAACTGTTCTATCGTCAAGAGTATCAATAATAATTGCTCGGCCAAAAAATTGGGTAATTCCACTACTATCATAGCTAATCATTCTATCGCCCGTTGCAATTATAGAACCATCTTGAACAATAGGTCTTTGCTCAAATTCGGCCTTGCCTGTTTTCGGACTGTAAAATCCTGATTGAGTTTGAATGGTTCTATTACTACTGTCTTTAATAATAGTAGGTGCGATAAATCGCGATATTTCTGTGGTCGTATTATAAACTAAGGAATCGCTTTCCAATGTATAAGCTGGATCTTTAAGTTGCACTTTTTTCTTAAAATAAATTTCTCTTTTTTCGGAATAATAAAATCCTTCTTGACTTGTAAGTACCGTTTTTTTATTAATCACCCTTCCACCGTTTCGGTAAATTCCGATTTTGGTATTTACATCATACTCAAGATTTTGAGTTGTCAATATTCCTTTTCCGTCTGTCAGTTTTACATTCTTCGTTAAATAAGCCAATTTTTTATCGGTGATATATCTGAGTTTATCAGAGTAAATGTGTGTGGAATCAGAATCATTTATATGAACGTTTCCCCACGCCTCAAACAAATGGAGCCGATTGTTGATGACGCTACTATCGCAATAAAATAGGGTAGTGCCTTGTTTAAGTTGAACGTTTCCCACCAATATTTGAACTTCGGTTAGTGAATCAATTTTTCTATATTCCAATTTTTTTACTCCGGGTAAAATCTGAATTTCAGTTTTGGAAGTGTCGGCAGTCACAAATTCTTGCGCAACAACAATTTGTTGACTTGTAAAAAGCCAAAGAAAAAGGGAAAAGGAAAAATAAAATTTAAGTCGCATGCTTTTTATTGCGGCGTGGAATCTTTTTTCAGAGGCGAATGTAGGGCAGTTGTTTTGTCTTTTCGTCCAAAGATTGAAATATTAACATAGCGTTTGGGATGCGCCCGAAGATCATCCAACAATATTTCTGCACTTAGCAAGGCATCATTCAATTTTAAGTATAATTTTTTATCATTTAATAAAACTCCCAGGGTGTTATCATTGCTGTTTGCTTTTTCTAAAATTTTTTTCAAGACGACAATCGTAGCTTTTGTGGAATCAATTGTTTGCTGCAATTGAAGCTCATACAGCTTATCGGCAGTTTTTTTAATAGCACTGATAGCAGCTGTTACACTATCATTATTGTTTTTAAAATTTTCTGTAATTGAAGCTGTATTGTTCAGTGTTTGAGCAAGACTTCCTTTTTCAACATCCAATAATTGAGATAAGGAAGCCGAAGATTCTTTTATGGAATTAATGGCTTGATGAATATTGTCCTTATTCTCTACGGTAAAAACTGAGTTTATGTTTGACAAAGTAATTGTAAGTGCCTCCAGAGTTTCTCTCATTTTTCCAAACATGGGATTGAGCTGTGCTTTCACATCATTTAAAATTGAAGAAGCTCTGTCGGTAACTAAAGTGTCGCCATTTTGAAGAAATTGTTTTGAATCTCCTTTGGAAATATTAATGAACGAAGTGCCCAACAATTCCGATTCAATGGTTGCAATTGAGTTATTGGGGATATTAATGTCGCGATGAAGTTTGATGGTAACAATAATGCCACTTAAATCTTTATCAATCTCAGTGTAATTATAAACAGCGCCAATGGGTAATCCGTTAATCCGTATATCGTTTGATTTTTTTAGGCTTCCCAAATCGCCAAATACAGCATACAACTGTTTTTCTTTTTGAAAGATATCATTCCCTTTTAAGAAATTATAACCAATAACTAATAACGTTAACGCTGAAATCATCAGAATCCCAACCTTTGTTTCATTGCTAATTTTCATGTTATTAATTTAGAAAACGAAAAAATTTGTTTTCGTACAACAAAGTAACAAAAATATTTTATCGAATTACTTCTTTCTTATTGATATTGATAGCTGGGCTATTACTAATCATTTTTGTTTCAGGAATTTTACCACCTTGATTATTGGTTGGTTTCTTTTCCACAAATCCAATATAGTTTCGTAAGGCATCGGTAACATTTGTTACAATTTCATCTTGTCCTAGATCGCTATTTAGATATTCTTCTTCTGTGCCAATGAAACCTGTTTCAACAAGTACACTAGGCATTCCGGTTGCATGCAAAACCCAAATCCCTCGATGATTGCGTTGTTTTACGCCTCGGCTTTCGCGACCTTGCCTTGTAAATTCCTGTTCAATAAAGTCTGCAAAAACTAAACTGTTTTCAAAAAACTTTTTTGCATATAGTAATTGCATAGCTTTCATTACGGGATCGTTCATATCGGGTTCAACGATAGTACTATCGGTTTCGCCACCAATATCCTCGGAACTCATTGATATGTGCCGTTCTTTACTTCCTGATTCATCAGCAGCCCATATATACGTTTCTGTTCCTTTTACAGGATTTGGAGTATAAGTTGTTCGATAAGAAGGAACTCTTTTTCTTTTGCTCCCCTTACCTACATATTTATAACCTGATTGTACTCTATGTGCAATTCTAGGTGCCGAATTAACGTGAATACTAATAAACAAATCGCCGCCAGATTGATTGGCAAAATCAGCTCTGTTTCTTAATCCTTCATTTTTATCGGATACATTACCTGGAATTATATCCGTAGTTCTGGTATACAAAACAGTTACACCGGGAAAGTTTTGCTCAATTGATTTACCGAGCTTCAATCCAATTTCAAGACATATTTTTGATTCAGTAGAAAATTTTCCGGGGGCTCCAATATCTCTTCCACCATGACCGGGATCGATGATAATTGTTTTTAGCGGTTTTATTTTTTCTTTAGAGGATGAAAAAGAAAGACAAATAAACAAAACGCCGATAAATAAAAAACCAAAAGTAATTGGCCTGAACATTTGGTGCTTAATTTTTTTTAACAGTTTCATTTTCAATCTTTACGAATCCTTTAGAGCTGAATAGTTATTTTTGTTCATACTTTATGTGCGAACCGAACAAATTTAGCTTAAAATATTTATTGATTACAGTATTTACTGTGTCTTTAATTTTTGCACAGTCGTGGAAAACTAACGCTAACACGAATTTGAGATTTAGTGTCACAAGAGATTTAACATTTTATTCTGATACTATTCCAACCTCCACAAAAGATAGCTTACTCAAAAAGAATAAAAAAACAGCAGTTGATACAACTACTTTAGTGCCTTTTGAAAAGCTGAATAATTTTCAGTCTTTAAGAGATACGATAAAAAATGTTCCAAAGATGGACTCATTTTCATTTCGCATTTCAAAAGATTCATTAAGTGCACCTGTTTATTACGAAGCAGCAGATTCTGCGGTGGTGTTTGTAAAAGACAACAAAGTAGTTTTATTTGGCAATACTAAAACCAAATATAATGATGTTGATTTATCAGCTCCCGAAATGTCGTTGGATCAAAAATCACAAATATTAACGGCGGTTAATCGAAAGGATAGTAACGACGTGATTTTGGAAAGAGTACATTTTCGACAAGGTGAAGATGCTTTTCAAACTGATACCATTTGGTATAATTTTAAAACTCAAAAGGGAGTTACTAAGAATACATTTACCGCTCAAAATGAATTATTCATTCAAGCTGAACAGTTTAAAAAAGTAAATAACGAAATTACATTTGCTTCCAACGGTGTACTTACAACCTGCAATTTAGACGAACCTCATTTTGGATTTCGTTATCAAAAAATAAAAGTAGTCAATAACAAAGTAGCCGTTACAGGTCCAATTCATCCGGAATTTGAAAAAGTACCTATTCCAATTTATCTCCCTTTTGGTTTTTTCCCGATGAAAAAAGGACGGCATTCAGGAGTTTTATCACCACAATTTACTGCCAACGACGAAATGGGACTTGGCTTGGAGGGCTTGGGTTATTATAAAGTGTTGAGTGATAATTTTGACATTACACTACGAAGCAATATTTATTCCTATGGAGGTTGGTCGGCAAATATTACTCCTTCGTATCGAAAGCGATATCGATACAGTGGACAAATGAATTTAAGTATTCAAAACACAAAATATAATTTTAAAGGAGATCCCGATTATGTAAAAAATTTAGGATACATGCTTACTTGGAGTCATTCCGTTGATAGCCGCGCAAGACCAGGAACCAATTTTTCTGCTACAGTAAATGCGGGTTCTACATTATACAATAGTTATGTTCCCAATAATCCCAATAGAAATTTTCAAAATAAAATGGGATCGTCTATAACTTATTCAAAAGCTTGGGCGGGTAAACCATTTAACTTAACTGTTAGTGCCAATCATAATCAGGACAATGCGCTACATTTAGTTACACTTAATTTACCCGATGTTGGATTTACGGTTAGTACTCAGTATCCTTTTCAACGAAAAGAATTGGCGGGTACGCCAAAATGGTATGAGAAGTTGGGAGTTGCCTATAATGGAACTATAAGAAGTCAGGTTGCTTTTTATGATACAGCTTTTCGATTGAAACAATTGATGGATACGCTACAATGGGGTGGGCAACATAATTTTCCCATTACACTTTCATTACCACCAATTTTTGGCGGAAGGTTGATTTTATCCCCAGGTATTTCGTACGAACAAAAATTAATAGCACAAAAGGTTAGAAGAAGTTGGAATAGTACAAAACAAAAATTAGATACAATAACTTCAAAAGGTTTGTTTGTTGATCAAAAAATTTCAACCAGCTTTGGAATAAGCACAGCACTATTTGGTACGTTTCAATTTAAAGATTCTAGAGTTACGGCTTTGCGACATGTAATGCGCCCTTCATTGAGTATGAGTTATTCTCCTTCTTTTTCTAAAAAACATTTTTACAAAACTCAAGTTGATACGAGCGGTCGCATCTTACCATTTTCAGAGTTTGAAACAAGTATGTATGGTTATTATGGAGAGCAAGATTTTGGTGGAATGGGTTTTACGTTTGATAATAATTTAGAAATGAAAGTTCGTTCCAAAAAAGATACGGGAGAAAATGCTATTAAAAAAGTTCGTTTGTTGGATGGCTTTGGATTTAATACAGGGTATAATTTTTTGAACAAAACAAGAAAACTATCGCCATTCAATTTTTATTTATTTACAACACTATTCGAGAAAATTAATATTAATGCCAGCACCGTTTTAGATCCGTATCAAGTGGATAGCAAAGGATTTAGTATTGACAAATATGCTTGGGAAGGTGGAAAATTTAAAATGGGTAGATTTTCCAACGGAAGTATTTCGATGAGTACTGATTTTAAAAGTAAACCAAAGGATGAAAAAAAAGATCAGGAAAAAAAGCAACAAGAAAAGAACTTTTTAAACGATCCTATTTTAGGAAGTGAGGTTCAAAGTCAATTGGATTATATGCGCCGAAATCCCTCCGAGTTTGTTGACTTTAATATTCCTTGGTCTGTTTCTTTGCAATTTTCAGTTGTATTCAATGAACGCATGAAACCTGATTACAGTGGGTTTATAAAAGATTTTAGCAGCAATATGAATTTTAACGGAAGTTTTAGTTTGACCCCGAAATGGAATTTTTCAATGAATGGTTATTACGATTTTAATTTAAAAGCAATCCAAACTTTTCAAATGAGTATTTCTCGAGAAATGCACTGTTGGCAAATGTCCATCAACGTAACGCCTATTGGTCCTTACCGCTATTTTAATATTAGCATCAATCCAAAATCTGGACTTTTACAAGATTTAAAAATTAATAGAACTCGCTTTTTTAGTAACTAAGAATTATTGCGGATATAATAATCTTGCATAATTGTAAATACACGTTCTTTTAGTAATTGGTATGATTCACCAACAATAGTATGAACAGGGTCTAAAAAGTGCATCTCTATTTTTTGCGGCCAAAAATAAAATAATTTATGACGAGGTATAACATTTTTGGTATTGAAAATTAATGCGGGAATGATTGAATTTCCTGTATCGGTGGCAAGTTTGAAAGCTCCATCATGAAAAGGTTGTAAGGGTTTATCGGTTTTATTTCTTGTTCCTTCGGGATAAATGCACATGTGCATTCCTAACGATAATACTTCTTTCATTTTTAAAAAGCTCGATTTTTTGCTTTCATTATTTTTTCTATCCACCAACACAGAACCACTTTTATAAATCAATCCGAATAATGGAATTTTTGACATTTCAATTTTCGCAATTGTTTTGTGTGCTCCCGGAATTCC
This sequence comes from Chitinophagaceae bacterium, assembly GCA_004322425.1. Taxonomy (GTDB): domain Bacteria; phylum Bacteroidota; class Bacteroidia; order Chitinophagales; family Chitinophagaceae; genus VBAS01. The sequence continues at coordinate 26,750 of SCVJ01000028.1, read as the reverse complement.
AGCTGAACAAAGAGGAGCATCCATAAATGAGCTATGATTACAAACAACAATATAGGTTGCCTCTTTTTTAAAATGATGTAAGCCAAAGTACTTTCGCCGAACGCCTGAAAACAAAAAGAAAACTTTTAACCAAAGCCTCGAAAGCTTTAGAAAAACATCAGTTCTCTTTGGTTCTTTCATAATTCCTATCAACCAAACGGGAATAAGGATAACTAACATGGGAACTACAAAAGAAAGTAAAGCCCAAATAGCCAAAATGCGACCAAGAACGTTTTTTAATAAATTCATAAATGCCAATTAATAGGATCAATACCGCAGGAAATTAAGTATTCATTAGTTTTTGAAAAATGTTTGCACCCTAAAAAACCAGTATGTGCCGATAAGGGCGAAGGGTGAGCAGCTTTGAGAACACAATGTTTTCTTTCATCGATTAGTACAATTTTTTCTTGTGCAAATTTTCCCCAAAAGAGAAAAACAATATTTTTTCTTTTTTGAGATAGTAGTTGAATAGTTGAGTCAGTAAATCTTGCCCATCCAATTTTTGAATGGCTCATCGGTTCACCAGCGCGAACTGTTAACGAGGAATTCAACAAAAAAACACCTTGTTCTGCCCAGTATGTAAGATTTCCATGGTTGGGGATTGGTATCCCAACATCATCCCTTAATTCTTTAAAAATATTCAATAAGGATGGTGGCGGAGCAATTCCATTGGAGACTGAAAAGCAAAGCCCATGCGCTTGTCCCTTTCCATGATAAGGATCTTGGCCTAAAATAACCACTTTAACTTTTTCAAATGGAGTTTTGTCAAAGGCATTAAAAATAAGTGAACCCAAGGGGTAAATTATTTTTCCTTGCTCTTTTTCAGTTTTAAGATGTATAGGAATATTTTGGAAATAGGGGTCTTTAAATTCACCTTTCAAAACTTCTTTCCAGCCCTTTTCAATCTTAATTTCCATTTGATTTAGTTTGGGTGCAAGCTAAAAAAAAAATATCTTTGCTCCCTTTAAAATAAATTGGTCCGGTAGCTCAGCTGAATAGAGCACAAACCTTCTAAGTTTGGGGTCATTGGTTTGAATCCAATCCGGATCACATTACAGAAAGAGCAGCCAGAGTGCTGCTTTTTTTTATCCGCACCTTTCTACTGTGGGATAAGAAAACTACCGATAAGTAGTACATTTTGATAAAAATTTTTGAAAAAACATTGAAAATAGTCCAAACGGCTGTTTTTATATAAATGAAATAAGGTAGTTTCAGTTATATAAAAGTTGAGACTAAAAACCACATAATATGAAAAAAAGTTTTTTAATTACAATGGGGTTGTTCTTATTGGTGCATCACTTTCTTGCTGCCCAAGAAGGTGTAATTCGGTATTGCAGTAATATAAAAGGATCTTCTTCTTCATTAAATAAATATACAGCAGTTTATTTTAAAGGAGGAGAGGCTGTTTTCATAAAAGAAAATGATAGAGATACTATTTTTTACACAGAAGAAGGATTAATAGCAAGAATAACCTCCCCGACGCGAAATTTTAGGTGTTATATGAATTTTGAAAAAAAAATACTTTTAAAACAGCGGCAACTCGTTCCAGACGAAGAGCAGAATTTTTTAATTACCGAAAAATCAATGGAAATTCCGAACTGGACATTGAGTCCGGAAAGCAAGGTTATCAATAATTTTTTATGTAAGAAGGCAAGTTGTTTGAGTATGGCGGGAACGAAGACAGAAGTGTGGTACACAGAAGAAATTCCAGTTAGTGTTGGCTTGGTTAGTTTTTGTGGATTACCAGGTTTGATTTTAGAAACGGAATCTATTGACAATGACGGGAATATTTTTTCCACTACGATGGTATCCATTAAAATCGAAGAAGTGGATATGCCAGGGTTACATAAAACGGTCAATCGGGGTCAATTAGAAAGCGACGAAGTTTTTACAGGGGCAAAAGTTAAAAACTAATCAAATGAATGAGAAAGTTGAAAAAGCTCAAGTGCTATTGAGAAGAATTAAACAGAAAGTTGCTCGTACCGTTTTCTTTAAAACAATTCCTCTTTTATTTCAATAAGCTGGATCCTTCTCCTATTTTAAACCCGTTGTGATAAACTTGTATTTTGTAGCCGCCTTTGGTAAAACTTCCTAAATAAAGGGGCAACGAAATATTTTTACGGGTACCTTGCTCGTAGTTAACAGATAATTTGGAAGTATATGATTTATCGCCATCATTTCGGGTGGCTAAGTTGCCGGAACCAAAGCTTGTTGAAGAGATTGTTTTTCCATCGGGCGACTGAACAATTATATAAAGGTCGGTAGGTCCCGATTTAGCAATCCTGTTTTCAATATCAAAACTAACTACCAGTTTATCGGCTCGTTTTGCCGTGCTGGTTTCGCGTTCTTTTCCACTTTTTCTTTCGTGCACAGCGGCAATTTGAATATTCGATGCGCTAAATGTAGATCCAACATCCACGGTATTTTCCAAATCCTTTTTTTCAGAAGTAACTGACGACAGATTTTTTTCCAATACAATTTTATCTTCCGAAAGTTGTGTATTTGCAGTTGTCAATTGTAGATTTTCACCTTTAAGTTTGGCAATTTCAGTAGCATAAACATTAATCTCTTTATTCAAATCGGTAATTAATGCGTTGGCTTTATTTAATTCATCGGTTGTTGCATTTTTATCGTTTAAAATTTTTCTAATTTCTGCTTTTTTGGAGTCAATCGACTTTAATAAACTAGTTTTTTCAGTTTGTAAATCAGCATTTGCAACCGAAATGGAGTCAATTGTATTCAACGATTCATTGTATAGATTTTGAACAGCATCCCGCTGAGAAACAAATTCTACCCCTTGAGCTTGAAGTTCTTGTTTTTCTCCAGTTGTTATCTTGCTTTCCCTAAAAATATAAGCCCAAGACGTAAGAAGTGCAAAAATTAAAACTATAATAAATAGTTTCTTATAGTCTTTACCTTCTTCTGATTGCTGGCTAGGAGTTGTAAATTCAGAGTTCATCATGATGATTTTTTTAAATTGAAATAGTTAACAAATATAGGAGAGTTCTCTGTTTGATTATGTCAATAATTTGTAATATGTTATTAAAATTAAGCAAAAATTAAAATTCTAAATCCTAACCAATCTCAAAGTACTAATTTTTTTAAAACTGTATCTTGCATCCAATGGCTATTGAGAAAATTATAACCGAGTGGAAAAAGAAGAATTTCAAGCCCATTTATTGGCTGGAAGGAGAGGAACCCTATTTTATCGATAAACTTGTTGCCTTTGCTGAACATCAAATATTGAATGAGGAAGAGGCGAATTTTAATCGCACTATTTTTTACGGAAAAGATGCCCAATGGGCCGATGTAATTAATGCCTGTCGTCGGTATCCAATGTTCGCAGAACGACAGATTGTTATATTAAAGGAAGCACAGCAAATGCGCGACATTGAAAAACTCGAGCAGTACATTGAAAATCCTTTATCCTCCACCATTTTTATTATTTCATACAAAGACAAAAAACTAGATGGCAGAACTAAGTTTTCGAAATTAGTAAAGGAAAAAGGGGAATTGTTTACTTCCAAAAAACTGTACGATAATCAACTTCCACAATGGAGTATAGAAATGGTTACTTCCAAAGGGTTTGAAATTAATAAGAAAGCGTTGATGTTGTTGGTTGATCATGTTGGAAATGATTTAACTCGACTTGAACATGAGATTGATAAAGTTTCAGTAAATCTCAAAAATCGAAAACTTATTCAAGAAGACGACATTGAAGAGTTCATTGGAATTAGTAAAGAGTTTAACGTTTTTGAATTTCAAAATGCGCTAGCTCAAAAAAATAGTCTTCGTTGTTTTCAAATTATTCAGTATTTCGAGCAAAATCCTAAATCGGCGCCCATTCAGCTTATTCTGCCTTCTCTCTATTCTTTTTTTAGTAAGTTGTATGTGCTTTATGGATTAAGTCAAAAAGATGAGAAAAGTGCTGCTACTGCCATTGGTGTTCATCCTTTTTTTGTGAAAGATTATTTACAAGCTTTAAAATGCTATACTTTTTCTGAAGTAGAAAATGTCATTCTATTATTGCATCAATACAACTTACGCTCCGTGGGGGTAGGCGATACAGGAACGGAAGATGCTTCTTTGTTGAAGGAATTAGTGTACAAAATTGTGTGTTTTCGAAAAACCGCTTAACAATTTTGCAAAACTTTCAAGCTCTCAATTTTATCCAGTCCAATCTGATCAATTAATTCTTGCAAAGAATTAAATTTTGCTTCGGAACGCAAATATTTTTTTACATAAACACGCAAAGTTTGTCCATAAATTTCTTCGTCAAACTCAAATATGTTAACTTCAATAACTCTGCCTTTCCCGTTTACCGTTGGTCGGAAACCAATACTCATCATTCCTAATTTGAGTGGTTCTAAAGTACTTAGAGCTTTTCCAGTTAATGAAACTTTAACAGCATAAATACCATCGCCGGGAGTTATTTTTTCCTCATTATGAATTTTTAAATTAGCCGTGGGATATCCGAGTTTGCGTCCCAACTTTTCTCCATGCACTACTTCTCCTTCGAAAAAGAAGTCGTAACCCAACAACTCATTGGCTGCTTCAACTTTACCCAATAATATCGATTCGCGAATGGTGGTGGAACTAATTGCAATTTGATTTAGAATATGCTTTGAAATTTCGGTTAGCTTAAAATTATATTGAAGGGCAGCTTGTTCTAATAACAAATAATCACCCAGTCTATCTCGCCCAAACCTATGATCATAGCCAATTATGACACTATGGGGATGAAATTTTTCAATTAAAAAATTTTGAATATAATCAGCAGCTGGCTGATGAGCAAAGGAATCGGTAAAGGGGACAATCACTAAATGATCAACTCCCAACTTTTCAAGTAGTTCTATTTTTTCCGACATCGTATTAATTAGCCGAACTCCCAAAATGGTTGAACTCACAATTTTTCTTGGATGAGGATGAAATGTGATAATGACCGTTTCACCTTGAATACTTTGAGCTTCCGATTTAAGTACATTAATGATTTGCTGATGTCCTGAGTGAACACCATCGAATGTTCCAATGGTAATAACAGCTTTTCTAAAATAAGGCAGTGAATCTATATTCTGATGTACTTGCATAAAGTGGTGCAAAATTAATCAATCAATAGACATTTTTCAATTTGCAATGAAGAGAATTATTTAGCTTTGTCGCAACTCAATTTTTTACATGTCATTATACGCACAACGTGGTGTTTCGTCTCAAAAAGAAGATGTGCATGCTGCTACTAAAAACTTAGATAAAGGACTTTACCCAAAAGCATTTTGTAAAATATACTCCGATCAATTGGAAGGCGATGATTCTATGGTTAACATTATGCACGCTGATGGTGCAGGTACAAAAAGTATTCTTGCTTATTTGTATTGGAAAGAAACCGGTGATCTATCAGTTTGGAAAGGAATTGCTCAAGATGCCATCGTGATGAACTTGGATGATTTGCTTTGTGTTGGCGTTTATGATAAACTACTTTTTTCATCAACTATCGATCGCAATAAAAATTATATACCTGCCGAAATTTTAGAAGTACTCATAAATTCTTCGCAAGAATTTTTGGAAAAAATGAAAACATTTGACATCCATATAACGTATATGGGTGGCGAAACAGCTGACGTGGGTGATGTTGTGAGAACAATTGCAGTTAATGGAACGATGATGGCAAGATGTTCCAAGAATAAATTAATTACTAATGAAAAAATAACTCTGGGAAACGTAATAGTTGGTCTAGCTGGATTTGGAAAAGCTCATTATGAAGAAAAATACAATAGTGGTATTGCAAGTAACGGACTCACCAGTGCACGTCATGATCTATTAAAAAAAGAATATGCAACAAAATATCCGGAAACATTTGAACATTCACTAAATGAAAAATTTATTTATAACGGAGAATATAATTTAACTGACAAAGTTCAATGGAACAACAATGAATTTGAGATTGGCCACTTGGCTTTATCACCCACAAGAACTTTTGCTCCCATAATTAAAACGGTTTTGGAAAATCATTTTGAATCAATTTACGGATTAATTCATTGTAGTGGTGGTGGCCAAACCAAATGTTTGAAATATTTATCCGAAAATGTTCGAATTATAAAAGACAATTTATTTGAACCTCCTTTGATTTTTAATTTGATACAAAAAGCCAGTAATGCCGATGATCGAGAAATGTATCAAGTGTTTAATATGGGAACAAGGATGGAAATTTATACTACAGAAAAAGCAGCAGCAGATATTATTAAAATATCAAACGAATATGGAGTAGAAGCACAAATTATCGGTAGAGTAGAAGCCGGCAAGAAAAATGAACTTTTGATAAAAACAAAAAATGGGCTGTTGAGTTTTTAACTTCTATTTGCATTATTTTGCATAAAACATTTAATTGATGACAGATAATATTATTGAAATCCAAAATGCGAATATTTATCAAGGTGAAAATTTGATATTGGAAGATGTGAGTTTATCAATAGCAAAAGGAGAATTTGTTTATCTCGTTGGAAAAACTGGAACTGGGAAATCAAGCCTTTTAAAAACACTTTATGGAGAACTTCCCTTAACAGAGGGGGAAGGTTCTGTTGTGGGGTATGATTTAAGGAAGTTAGATTGGAAAAAAGTTCCATTCCTTCGCCGAAATCTTGGTATTGTATTTCAAGATTTTCAATTGCTTTCAGATAGAAATGTTTATGAAAATCTTCGTTTTGTACTAACAGCAACAGGATGGACCGATAAGAAATTGATGGATGAAAAAATTATGGATGTGTTGGATAAAGTAGGATTAAAATCAAAAGGATTTAAAATGCCTTTTGAGTTAAGTGGAGGAGAGCAACAAAGAGTTGATGTAGCAAGAGCGTTATTAAATTCTCCCAAACTTATTTTAGCCGATGAACCAACTGGTAATTTAGATCCTGAAACCTCCGATGAAATATTAACCTTGTTGTTTCAAATTTCAAAAGGTTATGGTACAGCTATTGTTATGGCCACGCATGATTATATTGTTGTGAATAAATTTCCAGCACGAATGATTCGAACAGAAAATGGTAGAGTAACACACAATGCTACCATATCCATCTAATAAGTTGGGCTACATTTTTTTTATTGCCATAAATTAGTTCGATCAATTTTTTTCTTTTTTCAACTTCCTCAAAAGTGAAAGACTGAGTGTAAAGTTTGTTAATCAATTGTATCATTTTTTCGCTATTATTTGCAATATGACAAGCAGTTTCCATTGCTGTTCCAGCAACTGTAGCATCATTCACAATACAATGTTTCCCTGTAAACAACGCATTGAATAATTTTAATTTAATACCGGTATTATTAAAAGAAGGGAGAATATTTATTTGGGCATTAGCAATGAGTATTTGCAATTCATCTTCAGAGGGATTGGCAAGTAATGTTATGTTTTTGGATTGCTGAATTTTTAACCTTAATTTTTTAGTAGGATTTTTTCCGGCGATAAAAAGAGGCACCATCAATTTTGAAAAGACATTTGTCAAAAGCCAATTTGCGGCAGCTTCATTTTCTGCAACAGATAAATTTGCATGATAAAGGCAATAGTTCCCTTTTCCTACTTGAGAATGATTGAGTGTATACGGAATGAAAGCAGGGAGATGTTGAACATTTGTCATTCCAAGCCGATTACTACAATAAGCGGCATCTTTTGTAGACATCGCAAAAACAGGAATATTTTTAGGCAACGATTTTTCATATTGTTTCAAAAGAATACTTTCTAATAGAAAGTAAAATTTTTTAGAAACGGAAGTTTCGTGCTTATATAAATGTCGGTAATAAATATTTTCAATGTTATGTAAACGAAGAAACACTTTTCTATTCATGGATTGCAATTGTTGCACAAATCCAGTACAATGAATTCCTTGCATCAAAATGGGATGGTCGTCATTTTTAAGATTCTCAAACAACGATGCATTCTTTCTAGAATTTACAATATAGGGAGTGCAAAAAGAAAGACCACTGTATCCTTTATTTCGTTTGTAATAAAATATTTTAGCACAAAAGTTAGATAACTCTTGTTGTTCCTCTGAATTGTATTTGAAGCAATGAAGTGTTATCTTAATTCCTGCAAAATGTAACTCCTTTATTGTTTGTAATATTTCAATAATGCCGCCAAAGTCAGCCGGATAGGGGATTGTATGACAAATAATATGCAGTTCTTTCTCCTTAGTCATTAAAAAAATTCTGTGTAAATATTTACTAATTGCTTTTCTTCATTTTGCCAATTGAGTTTTTTGCTTGCCAAAAAACAGTTGTTTTGTAATTCGACATATAACTCTTCATCTGTTAATAATTTATTAATTGCTTCTGCAATTGTAGTGGGTAATAAATTATCAATTAAGAGAGCCGTTTTGAATTGGCTGTTTAATTTTTGATATTCAGGATAGTTCATTGTTACTTGTGGAATACCTGCATGAATATAATCGAAGTATTTATTTGTTAATGACCAATATTGATTTAAACCTATATTTTCTACTAGTGAAATTCCTATAAAGGCTTGTTCGGTTAAAGAATTAAGTTCAGTCGGAAGAACCATTCCAAGAAGTTTCACTTTTTCATCAACGTTATTTTTTTTGATAAGTTCTTTCATTTGTTCCATAAAATTTCCATCTCCGGCAATTACCAATTTACAACTGATATGTTTCATAGCAGGAATCAGAAATTCAAAACCTCTGCCTTCGTTAACAGCACCTTGATAAAATAAAAATTGGTTTCCTTTTTGAGTTCTTGAAATTTGCTCTTTTAATTGTGGCATATTTCTAATAACAGAATATTTTACACTATATCTTTTGAAAAACTCTTCGGCAATACTTTCACTCACCGTATAGCCAAGTGGAAATTTTGGAACAGTAAATTTTTCTATCATCATCCATATTTTCTTGATTTTCGGTCGTGTAATTACCTCTTTTAATTCTGTGAAAAGTTCGTGTGCATCATAAATACGAGGGATATTATTGATTTTGGAAACTAACAATACGGGTAAGATAGTATCCAAATCGATGCAGCAAACAGCATCTTTTTTTTGAAAGAGTAAATAAAAAAAGAGACGCACATTGTATTCAAAGTAAAAAAGTGGACCATTTTTGAAAAAGCAAAATAGCCGTTTTTGCTTATAAATATTTTTTAAAAGGGGCATTGAATCGAATGTTTTTCGTCCAACTAATGTCACCTCAAATCCGTATTGATAAAGCGATGTACAGATTCTATTCATACGTCTATCAAATAGAAGATCATTTGTAACGCAGAAATAAATGTGTTTCTTATGGAGGCTTTTTGTCACGAGAGTGGAATAGAGTTATAAATAGTTTCAATTGCTGCAACCGTTTTCAATCCGTCAGCTAATGAAGAAATTGAACTTGCTTTTTGTTGCAATGAATATAATAAATGATCATATATTTTATCGTGATTGCTCCCCAGTCCTTTTAGTGGCTTATCTTTACTACTGACTTGTTGTGAAATATCCAAATCAAATCCATCCGTTAGCTGATAATCGATCTCATTCATATATTCTCCACCAATTCGAATACTTGCTTTTTCAGCAATCAAAGTGAGACTTATTTCCATGTTTTTTTGATATGAATTAACGGACCAATTAATTCCACCAATAACTCCGTTAGTCATTTGAATTGCAGCAACTCCATTATCTTCAAATTCAATATTATCTTGGTGGGAGAAGTTTTTTCTAAAACCTGTAATTGTTTCGATATCTCCGAAAAGCCAAAGTAGCGCATCGATATAATGACTAAACTGAGTGAAAAGTAAACCTCCATCCATTGACAAAGTTCCTCTCCAGGAATTTTCATAATAACTGGAGGGTCTGTTCCAGAAACAATTCAGTTGAAAATTATGCACAGTTCCAAATGATTTGTCAACCAATAATTTTTTTAGTTGAACTACTATTGGATTAAAGCGTGATGATTGAACAAGAAATAATTTTTGTGTTGAAAGGGTTTCTGCTGTTTGCATTTTTAAGCCATCGCTTATATTCAAGCAAAGTGGTTTTTCACACAAAACATTTTTTCCGGATTGTAATATTTTAATGGATTGCTCTGCATGCAATCCGTTGGGAGTACAAAGTACTATAATATCAATTCCTGTTTCGTTCTTCAGTAAATCATCAAAATCAAAATAGGGGAGGCAATTATAAGTTGCAGCAAATTGAAGGGCTCTTTGCTTATCGTTATCGCAAACAGCAATTAGTTTACCTATTCTCAAGATATTTTCAGCGTGTCTGTTGGCAATATTTCCACAACCTATTAATGCAAATCGAAATTGATGAACCACTTTAATCATGATTCATCAAATATAAAATAAACGAATCGCTTGAAGTATAAAAAAGCAGTAAAAGTAAAGAAGTTAAAAGTTCATTTCCATATTATTCATATTCTCTCTTTCCGATTTTAAATTTTTTCTTTTAAAAAGATTGGTGTCAAACTTACCAAAACGCCAGTTGAAATTAAGTCTGAAAACTTGAGGATCACGTTGGCGAAAAACATCTTGTGTAAAGTAAGGAGATTCAGAATGAGTATAGGTTCTGCGTGTATTTAATATGTCATTTACATTTAATGAAATGGAAGCTGTTTTGTTTTTTAAGAACTCAAATTTAAACGCAGCATCAACAAAATAATTCGAGCGAACATAACCTTGTGCATTACTTGCTTGGCCAAACATTCCCATCATCTGTCCACCACCGAATCCTCCGCCACCGCCTCTGCCTCCAGGAGATAAAATGGTTTTTGATTGATATTCTCCTGAAAGTTGAATAGTGAAATTTTTAGGAAGTTTAAAAGTGTTATTGATTTTACCAAACCAACTTGCAAACTGTTTTTGAGCTGATTGATTAGGAATATCAATATTAATTTTTGAAGTAAAAAGATTGAAATTCGAAGTCAAATCCCACCAAGTACTTATTTTATTTTTTAATGTTAATTCAAGTCCAGTTACGAAACTGCTATTGGCATTAATATAAGTATTCAATATTTTTTCTTTTCCATTAACTGGATCGATAAATTTTTCTTGAAAACGTGTAATAAGATTTTGCGTGTTTTTATAATATAGTGAAGCGAGGAAGTTGTCTCGATTTTCAAATATTTTTTGGTACGATGCTTCAAGTGAACTTGTAAACTCTGGATTTAATCCAGGATTTCCTTTATTAATATTCAAAAAATCTGAGGAATCTGTAAAAGGAGAAAGCTGGAAAAAATTGGGACGATTTATCCGACGTGTAAAATTAAATTGAAGCTCCTGCTCTTTCTTTAACTTTTTACTAAGAAAAATGCTGGGAAAAAAGCTAAGTGGGAATTTATTAGAAAACGGTTCATTTGTTTTTAAAAGTTTGCCTTTATAGGAAGAGCTTTCCATTCGAAGACCAACTTGGTAACCCCAATTTGTAAGTTGTTTTGAAAATGAAGTATAACCCGCCAAAATTTGTTCTTCACTTTCATAATTAATTTCTGAAGCCGGTTGAAGTACAAATAAGCCAGTGGACTGGTTTAGAATATAAAAAGCATTGGTGCTATTTGAACTATTAAAGGAAGCACGAATACCTAATTCAATTTTGGACTTTTCGGTAATTGGATTTACAAAATCACTTTGAAGAATGACATTTTTACCTTTACCACTTCCATTTTGCTGTTGTTTGAATGTATAAAAAGAACTACTTGTTGGAGAAGCAAAAAAATTGGATTCAATTAAATTTGAATTAGTATTATCACGAGAGTTCATTGTAACATCAGCCGTTACCTCTCTTCCTGCTTTTGGAAAATTATGTTTGAAATTTAATTGAGTTCCTAAATGATTGAAACTTCCGTTGGTGGTTGAATTTCTTTCTGAATAAGACGATGTTTTAATAGGGAAAAGAGAATCTATTAATAGATCACTGGAAGTTTTCGGTGAAAAATTTCCTCCACCAAAACTAACATTAGCAGATAACGTACTGCGATTGGTAATAAAAAAATCTACACCGGCTCTTCCAAAAGCCATACTGCTGGTCATAATGCTATTATCATCTTGATGTAACTCAGTAATCGGAAATCCGACAGTTGTAGTTCTCTCTGTGTTTCCAGTGCTTATCGATTTTCGTTGAAAGATATTTGCACTGGCAAATAAATTTAGTTTTTGCTGTCTGATATTGATATCAGCACCTCCGCCAACTTTGGCTCGAGAATCAACATTGGTTCTGAAACTTCCGTTAAATCCCACTTTTTTAGTTTTTTTCAAAACCACATTTAAAATCCCCGATGTTCCACCGGAGGCGTCATATTTTGCAGATGGGTTTGTAATTATTTCAATCGATTCAATTGCATCGGCTGGTATTTGATCCAATTGCAAAGTAGTAGGACGACCATCTACAAAAATTTGAGGAGAATTATTGCGAAGCGTAACATTTCCATCTAAATCAACTGTTAACGAGGGTACATTGCGCATCACATCTACAGCAGTTCCTCCTAAGGATACAATACTATTGTCAACACTGAATATTTTTTTATCGATACCCAATTGTAATAAAGGCTTAGCAGAAGTTACGGTAACTGTACTTAAAGTTTTTTCTTCGTGTTCTATTTTAAAATTGCCTAAATCTTTATCTACAGAATTTAATAAGGAGCTAAAATCAGTTGCGCCACCACCGCCAGCATTCATTTTAATATCAAACCCAACCGATTTGTCGATAGTAGTATAACCAATTGCGGTAATTTTTAATTTATATTGTCCGAAGAGTGGAATATTTTCAAGAATGAATTCACCATTCGGTTTTGTCAACATACCTCCAATAACTACATCTTTCCTTTTACGAGTAACTGAATCAAATTTATTTTGAATTAATTGAATGGATGCAGCTTCAATTCCTTTGTTAGAAATGGCGTCGATAGTTTTACCATAAAATCTACCCGTCATTTGAGCGGCGCCCGACTGATTACCGCCATTCATTGGAAATTGAGCACTTGTTATCAAGCCCACACAAAATAGAACACTGCTGAAAAACACTTTTTTCATGAGAATTAAAATTTTCGCAAATTTCCTACTTTAAGTTGTTAAGAAAATGTAAATAGTATCAGTGGTAATAGAAGTGCTATCAAAGGGAAAATAGGCGAATCGTTGTTGGTGTTAATGAATATAAATACAACACTGCCTGCAAAATAAGTTGATCATTCATTTTGAAAAAATAGTCCATTTCAATACCTTTGCATTTCTTTAAACGGTGGCCATAGCTCAGTTGGTTAGAGCATCAGATTGTGGTTCTGAGGGTCGTCGGTTCGAAACCGATTGGTCACCCAAACTAAGCTTCTCTTATGGGAAGCTTTTCATTTTTTTTAACAATGTTAAATAGGATTTGCGTTAATTTTACTGTGCTTAAATTTTAAACGTATGCGGTATTTAAATCGTGTTTTGCTTGTTGTATTCTTTATTGCAGTGTTTGTTTCTTGGTCAAATGCAGCCATTTTAATTACTTCGGAACCTCCAGAGAAGTATGAAAAAATTTTAAGAAGTGTTACAGAAATGTTGAAGGAAGGGCATTTTAATCCCAAACCGATTGACGATGTTTTTTCAAAAAAAATATATACTCGCTATTTTGAAAATCTAGATCCCAACAAAAATATTTTTATTCAATCCGATATTATTTCTTTAAAAAAATACGAAACTAAGATTGACGACGAAATGAACGGAACAGCGGCAGTTAACTTTTTTAAAGAAGCCGGTATTATTTTTAACAAGCGGATGGAAGAAGTGGCTTTATTGTATAAAAAAATACTAGAGCAACCATTCGATTTTACAATTGATGAAATCATATTAGTGGATCCCAAAAAAATATCTTTTACTGTATCAGAAAACAAAAGGAAGGAAGGCTGGAAAAAATGGCTCAAATACCAAACCTTGGAGCGATACGCAGATGCTTTGGAGGTTAGGGAAAATAATAAAAGTCGAGCAGACTTCATCGTGAAAACGGATGCAACTCTTGAAAAAGAAGCTCGTGAAAAAGTTGAAAAATTAATGGATAGAATTATTGAACGTTATCGATTTAAATTTAATGAGGAAGATAAATTCAATTTGTTCATCACTACTATTACCAGTGCCATGGATCCACACACTGAATTTCTCCCACCAGTTGATAAAAGATATTTCGACGAGCAAATGAGTGGCCGCTATTTTGGTATTGGAGCCGCTTTAATTTATGATGAAGGAAACATTAAAGTTAGTTCTGTACTCGCAGGTACACCTGCTTGGAAGAGTGGCGAACTTCACATGGGAGATATTGTACTGAAAGTTGGACAGGGGAATGCGGAGCCAGTTGAGCTTACGGGATTTGTTGTACAGGATGCTGTTAAACTTATTAGAGGAGAAAAAGGAACAGAAGTTACACTTACTTTAAAAAAGCAAGATGGCTCAATTAAAACGTTGACACTTGTTCGAGATAGAATTATTCAAGATGAAGTTTATGCTCGCAGTGCCATTATAAATAATAACGGGAATAAGCTCGGCTATATTTATCTCTCCGAATTTTATGCAGATTTTAATGATGCAAAAGGGAACCGAAGTTTTATAGATGTTGCCAAAGAAATTATAAAGCTGAAAGAAAATAAAGTGGATGGCATTATTTTGGATTTACGGAATAATGGCGGCGGTTCTTTATATGATGTAGTGCAAATGGTTGGATTGTTTATAGAAAAAGGACCTGTAGTTCAATTAAAAGATAGAGAAGGTACTCCTTTAGTTTTAGAAGATAAAGATCGCGCAGTTTTATATGATGGACCTTTTTCTGTAATGGTAAACGAGTTTAGCGCATCAGCATCTGAAATTTTTGCAGCGGCCATTCAAGATTATGGACGAGGTGTAATAATTGGAAGCACAACGACATTCGGCAAAGGTACTGTGCAAAGAAATTTTGGTATAGATCCCGCACTAGGCTTTGAATCTGCTAATTCTGAGATGGGAACTTTAAAACTTACTTTACAAAAATATTATCGTGTCAATGGTGGATCTACTCAATTAAAGGGAGTTGCTTCGGACATAGTGCTGCCTGATAATTATGAGTATTTGAAATTTCGAGAAAAAGACGATCCGGATGCATTGCCTTGGGATAATATAAATAAAACACCTATTGCAAATTGGTCGCCAGGATATTCACTTTCTACTATACAATTGTTGAGTAAACAACGGTTACAAACTCATGAGGCCTTCAAAATAATAAAAGAAAATACGGAGTGGTTAGCCTCACAAAGCGATAAAGAATTTAGTCTTCATCTTGATAAATATCAAAAAGAACAAAAGGAAATAAAAGAAACTGTAAAGAAATTAGAGGAAGCTAAAAAAATACAAAAGGAAATTGACATAGTTGCATTACCTCAAGATCTGAATAGATTTAGTTACGATCCAAGTAAGCAAGAACGCTTTGATCAATGGTTGAAAAATCTTAAAAAAGATATTTATATTGAACAAGCAACACAGATTTCTCAGGATATGATTACGCAGCGAAACATTGCGTCGGTTTTGAAAACAAATGTCGAAAAGAAATTATAGATATCGTTCTTTTATGATGTTTATATGATGGCGGCAATGTCCTACACAAATGAAACCTATTGCTAGCACATAGTTTTCAGCATTGTTTGCAATTCCAATAGCATTTAGTTGTTCTTCGTCAAAAGAATTAAAAAGCAATTCTGTTGATTTTCTAACTGATAAAAATTCTTCAATTACATCATTCCATTTGCGATTACTTGCATTAACATTTGCAGCAAAAAGATTTTCATCAAACCCCGGTAATGGTGTTTTATCTTTTCTAGCAAATCGAAGTGCTCTATAAGAAAAAACTCTTTCTGAATCTATTATATGTTGCAGAACTTCTTTAATTGTCCATTTCCCATCTTCATATCGATAATCATATTTGTCCGAAGGAATTGAAGCGAAAAAATTGGAAGCATAATTTGTATTGTTTCTAAAGGCTTCTACTAAATTTTCATCTGCCACCTGAAAAATATACTTGTGATAAAACTCCGGCACTCTTCTAATATCTAACTTAACCATGTTCTGATTTTTTTAAAAGCCTTTTAAACTCTTAGTTGTTCTTTCACCTTTTAAAGTTGCTGCTAATTTAATAGCTTCATGTGCATTAATTATTCCACCGGTTTTGCTGAGATCTGATAAATTAACTTCATCAGTTGTACCGGGGTTAATAACTTTTTCATTAATTGGGGAAACCGATTTTTCAATTACAAATTTCAATTGCTCAGCACTTAAAGTGGGATAATAAGATAAAATAAATGCTGCTAAACCTGCAACCACAGGAGATGCCATACTTGTCCCCTGTGCATTGCCGTAAGTATTTCCTCCCGGAATGGTTGAATAAATTTTTACTCCAGGTGCAAAAACATCTACTTCTAGTTTACCATAATTAGAAAAATCAGCTATTAAACCTCCAAGGTTGGCGTCTCCACTTGCACCTACTGTAATCCAATTTGTAGCTTTACTTTTTGTGGATTGCGTAATAGGATTGGGAAAATTCCAAGTCGAATCAATATTTTTTGAATCATTACCAGCAGCATGTACTAATAAAACTCCTTTTGATTTTGCATAAGAAACAGCCTCATCAACCCAATTTTTTTCGGGAGAAAAACTTTTACCGAAACTCATATTAATGATTTGTGCACCATTATCAACAGCATACCTAATTGCAAGGGCTATGTCTTTATCGTGTTCATCGCCATCCGGAACTGCGCGCAGTGTCATAAGTTTTACATTTTCGGCAATACCGTCTATTCCAATATTATTATTTCTTTGTGCAGCAATAATTCCTGAAACATGTGTGCCGTGAAAAGCAGACTTATTATCAACAAAAACATCATTGTTGCCATACTTGCGATCATCTAAATTGGAATATTCATCCTTAACTATTTCTGCACGATAGGGCAGTGGTGGGTTTAATTTTGAAGTTCCTTTACGTTTTTGTGAAGCGATATAATCAGTAAGTCCTTCAATTAATTCTTTATTGGTTGCATCAAGTGCATTGTTCATTTTCATCAAAGAAAGAAAAACAGTTTGTGATTTTTTTTCTGCAGCAACATCAGTTTTTAGTTCCTCTAATTCATTACCCGTATAAACTTCCTTTTTAAAGGCCAATTTTAAAATGCTATCGCTGTTTGTAAGATTTGCTAGAATCATTGAAAGCATATTTATTTCTTCAGCTGAAATTTCATCAGTATCAATTTCTTTCTTTGCCTTCATCCACATTTCATAAACATATTGTTCCGATTTCGGCAATGAATCGATTATGATATTTTTCTCATCAAATAAAGATTTGTATTTGTGATAAACGCGATCACGTTCATAAGAATCAACAGTGACGCTTCTTCCGTCAGATCCTCCCAAAAAATTCCAACCATAAATATCATCAACATAGCCGTTACCATCGTCATCAATTTTGTTTCCAGGAATTTCTTTGGGATTGTGCCATAACATGGACTTTAAATCTTCGTGAAGTGTATCCACGCCCGAATCAATTACTGCAACAATAACTGGTTTACTTTTTTTGCCCTTTACAAATTCATACGCTTTAGTTAAACTAATTCCAAAGCAACTATCTTGCACTTTGTCTTTTAAATGCCAACCATTACTTAGTGTTGAAGTTGTTTGTGCTGTGCCGTAAATGGAAATTAAAAAAGTAAATGCTAAAAATATAAGTGATCGCATATTTGGATTTTGAGTAAGATTAAATATCAAATTTTATTCCTTGAGCCAAAGGAAGTGTGTTGCTATAATTAATAGTATTCGTTTGGCGACGCATATAATTTTTCCAAGCATCGCTACCACTTTCTCTACCGCCACCGGTTTCTTTTTCTCCACCAAAAGCACCACCAATTTCAGCCCCACTTGTACCAATATTTACATTGGCAATACCACAATCGCTACCGGCTACGGATAAAAATAATTCAGCTTCTTTTAAATCATTCGTCATAATTGCGGAGGACAACCCTTGCGGTACATTGTTTTGTAAAGCAATTGCTTCAACAGTTGTGGAATATTTTAATAAATAAAGAATCGGAGCAAAGGTTTCATGCTGAACAATTTTAAAAGTTGATTCTACTTCTGCAATACAAGGTTTGACATAACAACCACTTTCAAAACCTGCTCCTGTAATTACACCACCTTCAACAATAAATTTTCCTCCTTCTTTTTTACATTCTTCAATTGCATGCAAATACATTTTAATTGCATCTTTATCAATTAATGGACCCACATGATTTTTTTCGTCCATTGGATCACCAATAGAAAGTTGTTTATAAGCAGTTATCAATTTATTTTTAACAGTATCGTAAACTTCTTCTTGAATAATTAATCGCCTTGTAGTTGTACAACGTTGCCCAGCTGTACCCACGGCTCCAAATACAGCTCCCAAAATGGCGATATCTAAATCAGCATTTTTAGAAATGATGATTGCATTATTACCGCCCAATTCTAAAAGTGATCTGCCTAGCCTTTTTCCAACGGCTTGTGCAACTTCTTTACCCATTCTTGTAGAACCCGTTGCAGATATTAATGGAATTCGATTGTCGTTTGACATCCATTCACCAACTTCTCTTCCTCCAATTATTAAAGTACAAATTCCTTCGGGTAGATTATTTTTAGTTAAGACTTCTTTTATAATATTTTGACAAGCAATTGCGCATAGTGGTGTTTTTTCAGAGGGTTTCCAAACGCAAACATTTCCACAAACCAATGCAAGCATTGCGTTCCAACTCCAAACGGCAACAGGAAAGTTGAAAGCTGAAATTATTCCAACAATACCCAATGGGTGCCACTGTTCATACATTCTATGATGAGGACGTTCGCTATGCATACTTAATCCGTATAGTTGGCGAGAAAGTCCAACAGCAAAATCACAGATGTCAATCATTTCTTGAACTTCGCCATAACCTTCCTGCAAACTTTTTCCCATTTCATAAGAAACTAATTTGCCGAGTGGTTCTTTATTTTTTCTGAGAGCATCGCCAATTTGACGAACAATTTCGCCTCTTTGAGGAGCTGGAGTCATTCGCCATTGAGTAAAGGATTTTGCAGCAGTAGAAATGAGTTGTTCATAATTTTCTTTTTCTACACTATTAATTTTTCCAATTAACTTTCCATCGACAGGAGAGTGAGACGAAATACAATTGCCTTTAGTTTCTATCCAAATAGTTCCGCTAGATGCACCAAAGTTGTTTTCTTTAATTCCAAGAGTTTGTAAAAAATTCATAAAACTATTTTGTTGCTTGTTCAATAATGTTTGTTGTGGAATAATTTTCTAATATAGGATTGAGAACTACTTTTCCGCCGGCAGCTATTACTTCCTTGGCTCCGGCAATTTTATCCAACGTATAATCATTGCCTTTTATTAAAACATCGGGTTGAATTAATTTAATAAGTTCAAGTGGATTCTCTTCATCAAAAATAATTACAGCATCAACCATTAATAAAGAAGCAACAATTAATGCTCTTGTTTGTTCAGCATTAATGGGTCTATCAGGGCCTTTTAATTTTTTTACTGAATTGTCAGAATTAATTGCAACAATTAAATAGTCGACTTCTTTAGCTGCTTCTGAAAGTGAAAAAATATGACCTTTGTGTAAAATATCAAAACAACCATTTGTAAATCCAACTGTTTTTCCAAGCAGTCTCCATTTCGCTACACATTGAAGAAGCGATTTTAATTCATAAATTTTTAGATCAATCTTTTCTGGTTGCCGCATTTTTATTTTTGTTGAAATAAGGAAGTAAGACAAAACTAAGCAATCCAAAAATTACTACAACAACAGTCTGTGCCAACCAAGTCAGCATGCCGAAAGCCCATCCAATACTAGAAGTTAATCCATATAATAATAAAGTTTGCTGTACCATAAACGGATATCCTCCGAGGCCTCCGGGAGTAATAATTAATCCAATACTTCCAAATGCTAAAACTGCCAACGCCTGATTGGTACCAAAATGTTTTGTTTCTTCAAGTGCCCAAAAACCGATGTGTGTACTTGCATAATACATAAACCACATGAGTAAAGTTTGAACAAAAAAAAGTTTCTTTTTTTGAACATAATGGATGCTCATAAGCCCCTGCCATACACCTTGTAGCAAATGAGTAAGTTTAATTACTATTAAAGTTTTAGAGAATTTTTTAAATAAAATCCAAGCTAAAATTGTAAAAAAAATAAGGACGAGTACAATTATTACCAATGGACTCAGGTTATCTGTAGCTGCTCCATTATTCTGAAATTGAAAAATTTCTTGAAAGAAACTAGTCATTAAATCCGATTGGGTTATTAGTATAATTACAAAAACAATGATCAAGCATATAACATCAACGATTCTTTCAAGGAGCATTGTACCAATCAGTTTTTGTGCCGGAACATTATCATATCGAGCAATGATGGTACACTTCAAAACTTCGCCAAGACGAGGCACGGCAAGGTTTGCTAAATAGCCAATCATCGTGGCAAAAAAAGTATTTACTTTTTTGGGATGATAGCCCAATGGTTCCATAAGCAATCGCCAACGCAGTGCTCTAATCCAATGGCTGAGTAGTAATAAACCAGCCACAGGAAAAATGTAATAATATTTGACTTTGGCTAATGAATTTTTTATATCATTCCATCCGGCAGCGTCAATATTTTTAACGGACCACCAAACCAAAAAAATACCAAAACCTAGAAATGAAATATATTGAAGTATTGTAAAAATATTTTTTTTCATTTCTGCATTTGTGTTTCTTAAAAGTGAAACAAAAATAGGGGAGAAGCTACAAACGGAAATCTTAAAAAATAGTAGAATAAGATCAATTCAATCAATAACAAGGAGCTTCCAATTTAGCAAGAGCTATTTTGAGCTAAATTTTAGCATAAAATAGTTACCTTTGCACCCATCTTGATTTTTCGAAAAACCAAAGGAGTTCATTATGACAGCAAAAAAGAGAATTTTATTTATTGCTAATGAAATGTCGCCTTATTTGGAATTATCCGAATTAAGTGAAATGATTAATCGATTGGCCATTAAATCGAACGAATCTGGTTTGGAAGTTCGATGCATTATGCCACGGTTTGGAGTTATTAATGAACGCAGACATAGATTGCACGAAGTAGTTCGCTTATCAGGTATTAATGTCTCCATTGAAAATGACGATTTACCTCTACGAATAAAAGTGGCTTCTCTTCCCAATGCTCGGTTACAGATTTATTTTTTGGAGAATGAAGATCTTTTCAAAAGAAAGTTTGTGTATGCTGATGAAAATGAAAAGTGGTATGATGACAATGATCTTAGAACCGTTTTCTTTTGTAAAGGGGCTTTAGAAACAATAAAGAAATTTGGATGGCCTCCAGATATTATCCATTGCAGTGGATGGATGACAGGTCTAATTCCTGCTTATTTAAAAACAGTGTACAAAAAGGAGCCTGTTTTTTCTCATAGCAAAGTAGTTTATACAATTGGTCAAACAACATTTAGCGAAAAATTGTCTACTAGCTTTATGAAGCGGGCGCTTATTCATGCTACTATAAAGGAAAAGGATTTAGAAGTATTCAAAGACAGAAATAATGTGGCTATGTTACGCGGCGGTGCTACTTATGCTGATGCTATTACTTTTGGAGCCGAAAAAATTGATAAAAAATTGAAAGAAGAGTTTACAAAAGTTCGCGGTAAAAAAACTTTATTATATACCGAAAATTCTGATTTAACAGACTATTTACAATTGTATAACGATCTTGCGGCTCATTAATCCCATTTAATTTAAATTTTATTTTTTGTGCAAAAAAAAATTGTTACCTCTTTATCATTTTTGATTCTTATAAGTATTGTTTTTATTTCTTGTAAAAAGATTAATGAATCAACAGCATTGGGTGGTGACATTATCCCTGGCGTGGATGGAATTAATACTTTTGATACAACCATCACTGTAGAAGCCTATAATAACTTATTTACAGCTACCAATGATTCCTTTGGAATTAGTAGAATGGATGGACATTTATTAGGCAGTATTTCTAATGACCCTTTGTTTGGAAAAACAAATGCAAAAATATTTCTGGAGCTAAAACCTAATTATTATAAATGGAAATTTTCTGAAATTCTTAATCCAGATAGTCTCCATTTTGATTCATGTGTATTGGTGCTTGGTTGGCAAGGCACGTACGGAGATACTACGGTACAGCAACGTGTTAAAGTTTTCGAATTAGCACAAACTAATACCTTTCGGACAGATTCTTTTTATCAAGTAAGGCAACAGTATTTTACCAATGGTGGTTTATTGGGAACCAAAAATTTTTATCCGTATGAGCTAAACGATAGCGTAAAAGCTTTTAAGGATACAACTATTAATCAATTAAGGATTAAATTGGATAATACTTTTGGTAGAAGATTACTTACTGGTTATGATACACTTACTGCGTATGCTTCAGATTCAGCCTTTAAAACATATTTCAAAGGATTTGCTATAGAAACTGATGCAGCTTTTGGAGGAAATGCGTTAATGTCTTTTGGTTTGGCAACAAGTCCTAATACCAAATTGGCTATTTATTATCGCTACACTAAAAATGGAAAGCAGGACACAACCGTAAGCTATTTTAGTTACACAGGGTTTTCTGCTCATCATAACTTTATAGATAGAAATTTTACAGGTTCTCCAATCATGGCATCACAAGGAGGAACAACTCCCGACGATCATCTTTATTTGATAAATGCTCCAGGCAGTTATGGCATTCTAAAAATTCCTGCGCTTAAAAATTTAACGAATAGAATTATACATAGAGCAGATTTAACAATGGAGCAGATTTATGATGTTTCGGATAAAACGTTTATTGCCCCTCAAGCACTTTATCTCGATGTATTTGATTCCATCCGCAACAAGTATAAAGTAGTGCCTTACGATTTTGTACCTGATAACACTGGAATGGGACAACAACTATTTGGGATGTTTGGGAAAAATATGGTAGACGCTTCTGGAAATCCTATTCGTCAATGGAAGTTCAACATTACAAGATATGTTCAAAATATATTAACTAAAAAAGAACCACTGCACACGTTTAGGTTACAAGCACACCAATTTGTACAAAATGAAATTAGATTAGAAAATGCTTACAACTCAGGTGCTTTTGTAACAGAGTTTATTCCAGTTAATTCTTCGTTAGGTGTTGGACGTGTTCGTCTTGGAGGAGGAAATCACAGTTCACAAAAAATGAGATTAAGAATCGTTTACTCAAAACTTTAACGAAGTACTTATTTTTGAAAGTATTTTCTAAAATAATAAAAAACTAAACCCATTTTATGCCCTATTTATTTACATCTGAAAGTGTTTCTGAAGGTCATCCTGATAAATTAGCAGATCAAATTAGTGATGCGCTGATTGACAATTTTCTTGCTTATGATCCTCAAAGTAAAGTAGCGTGCGAAACATTGGTAACCACCGGTCAGGTTATTCTTGCAGGAGAAGTAAAATCAAAAACATACTTAGATGTTCAAGAAATTGCACGTAACGTAATTCGTGAAATTGGATATACCAAGGCCGAATATATGTTTGAAGCAAATAGCTGTGGCATTCTTTCTGCTATTCATGAACAAAGTGCAGATATTAATCGGGGTGTTGATAGAACAACAAAAGCATTGAGTTTTGAAGCAAAAGCTAATGCTCAAGGTGCCGGCGATCAAGGCATGATGTTTGGCTATGCCACAAGAGAAACTGATAATTTTATGCCATTGGCTTTGGATTTGGCGCATAAAATTTTATTGGAATTATCTAAAACTCGTCGTGCTGGAAAAGAATTAAAATATTTAAGACCTGATGCTAAAAGTCAGGTAACTATTGAATACGATGATAATAATATTCCTACTCGAATTGACACTATTGTCGTTTCTACTCAACATGATCCATTTGATAACGACAAGAAAATGCTTGCTCAAATTCGAAAAGATATTATTGAGGTAATCATTCCACGCGTAAAAAAGCAATTGAAAACTTCTATTCAAAAATTATTTAGTGATAAAATTGTTTACCATATTAATCCCACCGGAAAGTTTGTGATTGGTGGCCCACATGGCGATACTGGCTTAACTGGTAGGAAAATAATTGTAGATACTTACGGAGGAAAAGGAGCTCACGGTGGTGGCGCATTTAGTGGTAAAGACCCTAGTAAAGTTGACCGTAGTGCAGCTTATGCAACACGTCATATTGCAAAAAATTTAGTGGCTGCTGGCCTTTGCGACGAAGTTCTCGTACAAGTTTCTTATGCCATTGGCGTTGCCAAACCCTGCGGTTTATTTATTGATACCAAAGGAACTGCCAAAGTAAAATTGAGTGATGGAGAGATTGCCAAAAAAGTCGAAAAAATATTTGATATGCGTCCTTATGCAATTGAGCAACGACTTAAATTGCGTAATCCAATCTACTCAGAAACAGCAGCATACGGCCACATGGGAAGAGAACCGAAAATTGTTACTAAAATTTTCAACAAGGGGAAAGCTAATGAGAAGAAAGTACAAGTAGAATTATTTACTTGGGAAAAAACAGATATGATAAATGCTGTAAAAAAAGAATTCGGTATATAATTTCAAAAACTTCAATGATTTTAACCTGTTAGTGCCAACACTAGCAGGTTTTTTTGTTTCTTTGTTTGGTGAAAAACTTCAGACACCCTCAGCGACCCAAAAAAAATACATTAGTAGTTGGCAGAAATGCAGTTATCAAAGCATTGCAAACCGGGCAACAGTTGGATCGGATTTATCTTGATACAAAAGTTGATGCCAATGTGATAAATACAATTAAAAAGTTAGCATTTCCTTTTAGCATTCCTGTAAACTTTGTGCCAACAGTAAAACTGAATAGTTTCAATGTAGAAAATCACGAAGGATGCATTGCTCAAATTGCCAAAGTTCAATATCTGAATTTACAGGATGTTATTTCTCAAGTAGTGGAAAATGGAGAGGTTCCTTTTTTATTGATCCTCGATGGGATTACAGATATTAGAAATATTGGCGGCATTGCCCGAACAGCTTATAGCTGCGGAGTACATGCAATTATAATTCCTGAAAAAGGAGTAGGAGCTTTAAACGAAGATGCTATATTGACTTCAGCTGGTGCATTAGAAAAAATTCCTGTTTGCCGAGTGAACAGTTTAATGAAAGCTGTTGATGATCTTCATTTAAATGGGATCAACGTATTTGCCAGTGATATGAATGCATCTTTGAAAGTTGAAGCATGTGCTTTCAATGAACCTTGTGCAATTGTACTTGGTAGCGAGGATAAAGGTGTATTTCCAGCATTACTAAAAATTTGTGATGAGAGTATTAAAATAACCATGCGTGACGATTCTGAATCGTTGAATGTTTCTGTTGCAGCAGGGATTATTCTTTATGAGGTTATGAAGCAGCGGTTAAAAGCATGAACAAAAAAATTAAACTTATTGAATGTCCCAGAGATGCCATGCAAGGTTGGAAACAATTTATTCCATCAGAAAAAAAAATTGAATACCTAAATTCGTTAATTCAAATTGGATTTCACACAATTGACTTCGGAAGTTTTGTTTCTGAAAAAGCAATTCCGCAAATGGCGGATACGAAAAAAATTATTCCCCATCTTCAATTAGATAATTCAATTTCTAAATTACTCGCCATTGTTGCAAACATACGCGGAGCAACAGAAGCGGTAGAATTCGACGAAATAACTTATTTGGGATTTCCTTTTTCCGTTTCAGAAATTTTTCAAAAACGTAATACAAATTCAACCATTGAGGAATCATTGAAAACTGTCGAGGCTATTCAAAGTATTTGTCATGTAAAAAGTAAAGAATTGGTAATTTATATTTCGATGGGATTTGGAAATCCATATGGAGAGAAATTTAACAATGAAATAGTATTTAAGTGGGTTAACAAATTACATCAACTGGGTATCAAAACTATTTCAATTGCCGATACTGTGGGAATTGCAACTGCAGCTCAAGTTAATGAAATGATGAGTTCTTTAATTTCAGAATTTTCGAAAATTGAAATAGGAGTGCACTTACATTCGACCCCATTAAATTGGGGAGAAAAATTTGAAGCAGCATATCGTGCAGGTTGTTTTCGGTTTGATGGAGCGCTGAAGGGTTTTGGTGGATGCCCCATGGCTGGTAATGATTTAGTTGGAAACATGAATACCGAATTTATGATTTCCTATTTAGAGAAAAATAATATACCGTTACAATTTAATCAGGATGCACTGAATCAAAGTATTCAACTTGCTTCTGAAATATTTGCTAATTAATCTTGTTATTATAAAAAGTAGAATTCTAAATGCAGTTTCATTTACCAATACAAATTGAAAAGCCAAATCAGAAGTTAAGCTATGCTGATAAAATTTTATTGATTGGCTCTTGTTTTACAGAACACATTGGTAATTCCTTAGCTACTGCAAAATTTTCAGTCCATCAAAATCCACACGGCATTTTATTTAATCCTGAAAGTGTTTGTGACAATTTGTTGGGATATATTGCAAACAAACAGTACAAAGAAAAAGATTTATTTCATTTAAATGAAGTTTGGTTTAGCTGGAAACACCATTCACAATTTGGTGATGTTGACAAAAAAAATTGTTTGGATAATATCAATTTGTCGCAAAAAAAAGCACATAAATTTTTGAAAGATGCTGATTGGTTAATAATTACACTAGGTTCCGCTTTTGTGTATCAACTTACAAAACAAGCGGAGATGACACAGTTAAAAGTTGG
>SCVJ01000138.1 GCA_004322425.1 Chitinophagaceae bacterium | reverse complement strand
CACCAAAGGAATTATTCTTGATAAAGAAGTAGTTCATAGTGGCATGCCAAAAAAGATTTCTAGTGCAAAAATAGCTTTAATTAACTCTGCTTTAGAGATTGACAAAACTGAATTTGATGCCAAAATCAACATCTCAAGCCCTGACCAAATGAAATCATTTTTAGATGAAGAAAACAAAATGATCAAAAACATGGTCGACAAAGTTATTGCATCAGGCGCAAACGTACTTTTCTGTCAAAAAGGAATTGATGATATTGCACAACACTATCTTGCAAAAGCTGGCATACTCACAGTAAGGAGAATAAAAGAAAGTGACCTTACAAAACTCGCAAAAGCAACAGGCGCTAGGATTGTAACTAACCTTGACGATCTATTTGACAAAGACTTGGGTTCCGCAGAAAATGTAGAGGAGAGAAAAGTTGAGACAGACAGATGGGTTTTCGTAGAAGGCTGCAAGCATCCAAAGGCAGTAACAATTCTTGTACGCGGCGGTTCACAAAGAGTCGTTGATGAAGTTGAGAGATCAATTCATGATGCACTTATGGTTGTTAAAGACGTTATAGAAAAACCAATGATCGTAGCTGGTGGTGGTGCTCCTGAAACCTATGCTGCAACAAAACTTAGAGAATGGGCAAAATCACTTGAGGGACGAGAACAACTTGCTGTAGAAAAATTTGCAGATTCACTTGAGATCATTCCTCTTACTCTTGCAGAAAATGCCGGCATGGATCCAATTGACACCTTAACATCACTTCGTTCAAAACAATTGAAAGGAAACAAGTGGACTGGAATAGATGTAATGAAGGGAACCGTTGCAAGCATGCATTCAACTGATATTTTTGAACCACTTTCTGTAAAAATCCAGATCATCTCATCTGCCACTGAAGCAACATCAATGATTCTAAGAATCGATGATGTAATTGCAGTTGCAAAGTCTAGTGGTGGTCCTCCAGGTGGTGGAGAAGGAATGGGCGGTATGGGAGGCATGGGCGGAATGGGTGGTATGCCTGGAATGGGTGGAATGCCACCTATGGATAT
>SCVJ01000238.1 GCA_004322425.1 Chitinophagaceae bacterium | reverse complement strand
CGTCGGCTCCATGCTGATCGCGGCAGCCTGGACCCGGTTGTTCCCGGATCTGGCCAGGCGCGATCGCATGAGCTGACCCAAGGTGCTTCAGCCCGGGTAGGCGCGTTGCAGGATGGCGTCCACGGCCAGTGAGCGCGTGTCAATGCCGCCCACCACGCGGCCCCATTGCGGATCCAGGCGGGTCTGGATGAAGGCATCGGCCACGGGCGTGGGGGCGTGGCGTTGCAGCAGGCAGGCCTGGGCCAGCAATACCAGGCGCTCGGCAAAGCGCCGGCCCAGGGCTTCGAGCTGCTCGGGCGGCTCCTGGAGCATGGCCAGCAGGCCTTGTTGTGCGGCCTTCAGGCGTGCATCCCTGCCGATGTCCTGGGCCAGGTCATCCAGCAAGACCATGGCCGCAGCCGGCTCCTTGCCGATGGCGCGCATCACATCCAGGCACATCACGTTGCCCGAGCCTTCCCAGATCGAATTGACGGGCGCCTCGCGGAACAGGCGTCCCATCACGCCTTCGTCCACATAGCCATTGCCACCAAAGATTTCCATGGTCTCGCCGGTGAGTTCCACCGCGCGCTTGCAGACCCAGAACTTGGCGGCCGGTGTCATCACGCGCTTCCAGGCCTTTTCAACGGGGCTGTCGTCGCGTTCGTAGGCTTGGGCCAACCGCATCATCAGGACCACATTGGCTTCGTTCTCCAGGGCCAGGTCGGTGAGCACGGCGCGCATCAGGGGCTGGTCCACAAGCAGGCGGCCAAAGGCCTTGCGCTGGCGTGCATAGGCCAGGCCTTGCACCAGCCCTTGCCGGATCATGCCCGCGCTGCCCACGACGCAGTTGAGCCGGGTGTAGGTGGCCATCTCGATGATGGTGGGGATGCCGCGCCCGGGTTCGCCCATCAGGATGCCGTGGGCGTCCTTGAACTCGACCTCGCTGCTGGCGTTGCTGCGGTTGCCGACCTTGCCCTTGAGGCGCTGCACTTCGACCGGGTTCTTGCTGCCGTCGGGGCGCCAGCGTGGCACGAAAAAGCAGCTGGGGCCGCCATCCGCTGTGCGGGCCACCACCAGGTGGGCATCGCACATGGGGGCAGAGAAGAACCACTTGTGGCCGCGCAGGGTGAATTCGCGCTCGCCCTGGCCTGTGGGCGTGGCCATCGTGGTATTGGCACGGACATCGGAGCCACCTTGTTTTTCC
>SCVJ01000237.1 GCA_004322425.1 Chitinophagaceae bacterium | reverse complement strand
CGCAGGGCATCCCACACCTGCGGGGCTCCGAGCACGGTGATCATCAGCACGACGAGGCCGGTCAGGACCGAGCCGGTCGGGCTGGGCGCGTCGGTGTAGACCAGCTCGTCGTACGACAGGTCGTCGCCGTCGAGGACGTCGTCGGCCATCTAGAGCGTCCCCTTGGTGCTCGGGACGCCGGCCACGCGGGGGTCCAGCGCGACGGCGTCGCGCAGTGCCCGGGCGACGGCCTTGAACTGCGCCTCCACGACGTGGTGGGCGTTGCGGCCGGAGATGACGCGGACGTGCAGCGCGATGTCGGCCGTCGCGACGAGGGACTCCCAGATGTGCCGGGTCAGGGTGGTGTCGTAGGACCCGATGAGCTCGACCAGCTGCGGCTCCTCGTGCACGACGTACGGCCGGCCGGACAGGTCGACCGCTGCCTGCACGAGGCACTCGTCGAGCGGCACCAGGGCGTCGCCGAACCGCCGGATGCCGGCCTTGTCGCCGAGGGCCTGCTTGAGCGCCGTGCCGATCGCCAGGCTGGTGTCCTCGACGGTGTGGTGCGCGTCGACCGCGAGGTCGCCGCGGGTGCGGACGGTCAGGTCGAAGCCGCTGTGCTTGCCGAGCTGGGCGACCATGTGGTCGAAGAAGGGCACGCCCGTGTCGGACGTCGCCTGCCCGGTGCCGTCGAGGTCGAGCTCGACGCGGACGTCGGACTCCTTCGTGGTGCGCTCGACCAGTGCGGTGCGGCTCATGTCACGTCCTTCAGTGCGTCCAGGAATGCAGTGGTCTCGGCCTCGGTGCCGGCGTTGACGCGGAGCCAGCCGGCCAGACCCGGCCCGCCGCTCACGTCGCGGACGAGCACCCCGTGGTCGAGCAGTGACTGCCAGACCTGGGCGGGCGCGTCGAACGGCCCGAAGAGCAGGAAGTTCGACTCGGTCGGCACGACGCGCAGGCCCGAGGCGGGGATCTCGCGGACCATCCGGTCGCGCTGCGCCTTGACCTGCTCGACGGTGCCGAGCAGCTCGTCGGCGTGCGCCAGCGCCACCCGCGCCGCCGCCTGGGTCAGCGCGCTCAGGTGGTAGGGCAGGCGGACCAGGCGGAGCGCGTCCACGACCGCCGGGCTCGCGGCGAGGTAGCCGACGCGGGCGCCGGCCATGGCGAAGGCCTTGCTCATCGTGCGCGACACGATCAGCCGCGGGCACCGGTCGAGCAGGG
>SCVJ01000086.1 GCA_004322425.1 Chitinophagaceae bacterium | reverse complement strand
TCAGCGGCGAGGTCACCGGGAAGCCGAGCCGGCCGGCCTCGGCACCGACCGCGACGTAGCGCGCCGCGATCGGGCCGACGGTCTCGCGCGCGCCGGTGCCCGACGTGTAGGAGATGCGGCCGTCCTGGTAGCGCTGCGCCCGGCCGCCCGCTGTCGCGATCTCGCCGTAGACGGAAGCGCCCAGCACCGAGCCGTTCTCGCCGAGCGCGATGTAGCGGGCGGTGATCGGGGTGTAGGCCTGCGGCAGCCGGTCGCTGTTGTGGTCGCGGGTGCGGTTGTCGGTCGCCGTCGCGGTCGAGCAGTCCTCGAACCGCCACGGCGGGGTGCACGACACGACCCGGCAGTGGACGCCGCCGACCTGCCGCACGTCCTGGTTGCACTGGCCGTACCGGAAGGCGTTGCAGCAGACCTTGCGCTGGTCGCAGGTGCCGGAGAGCCCGCTGCTGCACGAGCAGTTCCAGCAGCCCGAGCTGCAGATGCCGGCGCGCGCACCGGGCGTCGTGCACGTCGTGCACTGCGCGTTGCAGTCGATGATGTAGCGGGCCTTCCCACCGCAGAGAGAGGCGCCGTCGGCCTTCCACCAGCCGGCCGCGATCGACCCCGGCGGGCAGGCGTTGACCCCGCCGTTGATGGTGGCGCAGAAGACCGTCCACCCGCTCGTGGCACCGGAGCCGGGGCCGCACACCGCGGCGTAGGCCGTTCCCGGCCGGAGCACGTAGCCCCTCGGGTCGACGGCGAGCGCGGTGCCGAGGACGCCTGCCTTCAGCAGGAACCCGCGCCGGGACGTACGACCGGACAGCCACCCGGTCACCCGGTCCACGGCCCGCTGGCCGAGGGTCGAGGCGACCGCCTCGGCGCCGGGGTCGACGGCGGCGAGCGCCGCGCGGGTCGAGGTCATCCGGAGAGCTCCTTGACGGTGGTGCGGAACAGCAGCGCGGACGCGCGCGCGGCGCCGGCGGCGCGGCGGCTGTGGCTGCCGAGGACGACGAACAGGCAGAACGGCCGACCCGCCACCTGGAAGAACCACTGCCCGCCGCTGCGGCCGTCCGCCGTCCGCTGCAGGTGCTTGGTGGAGAAGTCGCTCGGGCGCAGCGCCGGCAGGCCCTGCGCGGCGAAGAGCGCCTTGCCCGCGTCGGCCCGGTCGTACTCGAACAGCGAGAGGAAGACGTCGTCCGGACCGAGCAGCTCGACGACGCCGCTGCCGAAGTCACCGCGCTCGGCCGGCAGCGGGACGGTCGCCGCGTGCAGGAGCAGGTTGCCGCGCGCTCCGGGCCGGTTGCTCGGCTGCAGTCGCGCCCGCGCCTCCCACCCGGTGGGGAGCGCGACGCGCACGCCGGCGTGGTCGAGGTTCACGTGGCTGCTCCGATCAGCAGGACGGCGCCGCCGAGGGCGAGCGCCGTGACGGTGGCGCGGGCGGCAGCGGGGGCGCGGCGCTCGAGACCGGCGGCCATGGACCGCAGCTCGCCGTGGCTGGCGGCGCGGCCGAGCAGCAGTGCGGGGA
>SCVJ01000236.1 GCA_004322425.1 Chitinophagaceae bacterium | reverse complement strand
CATCGTCCGAAAGGTCGGGTCTGTCGGCCGGACGGACTACCCGGACGCCTCCCGCGCCGCTGCCTCGAGCCGGGCCAGGTACGCCGCACGCTCGCTGTCGCCCCGGTCGGGCAGGTTCGTCGCACCCGGCCGAAGGCCCGCGCTGCCGTCGACGAGCTCCCGCACGATGTCGGCGTGACCGGCGTGCCGGTGCGTCTCGGCGACCAGGTGCAGGGCGATCCGGTGCAGCGTCGTCTCGGCCCGGTCCGCCGGCCACCAGGGAACCCGCCCGGCGGTGTCCAGCGGCAGCGCCGCCAGCGTCGCGTCGGCATGTGCCGAGGTGCGACGGTAGAGCCCGACCACGTCGTCGTAGGACTCCTCGGCCGTGGCCCACATGTCGGCGTCGGGCTCGGCGTCGGCCGCGACCCACGGCAGCGGTTCCGGGAACGGCCGGCCGAAGCAGTCGCCGAGGTAGCCCGCCTCGACGCTCGCGACGTGCTTCACCAGGCCGAGCAGGTTGGTGCCGGTCGGCGTCAGCGGACGGCGCCGGTCGTACTCCGACAGCCCCTCGAGCTTCCACAGCAGCGCATCCCGCGCCACCTGCAGGTAGCGCTGGAGGTCCTGCGTCGGGGAGGTCAGTGCGACCCGTTCGGCAGCGAGGCCACGTCGATCCAGTAGCGCGCCATCTCCTGCACGCCGTCGCGCAGCCCGGTGAGGCTGGCCGGCTTGGTGACGTAGGAGTTGGCACTGCGGGCGTACGAGCCCTTGATGTCCTCGGGCCGGTCGGACGAGGACAGCATCACCGTCGGGATGGTGCGCAGGCTCGCGTCCGCCTTGATCTGCTCGAGCACCTCGAGCCCGCTCACCTTGGGCATCTTGAGGTCGAGCACGATCAGGTGCGGGCGCTCGGCGCCGACGTACTTCCCCCGGCGGTGCAGGTAGTCCAGCGCCTCCTCCCCGTCGCGCACGGTGTGCATCTCGACGTCGAGCCCGTGGGCGTCCTTGAAGGCGCGCACGGTGAAGAAGGCGTGGTCCACGTCGTCCTCGGCGAGCAGTACCCGTGCGGTCATGCGCTTTCCTCCACCATCGTGCGGTCGGTCGAGCCCTGACGGGTCTCGCGGGGGATGGGGACGCGTCGCTCGACGACGATCCCCGGGGGCAGGTCGATCTGGATCGTGGTGCCGGTCTCGGCACCGGGCGGCGGGCCGCCGACCTCGAGCGTGCCGCCGACGCTCTCGACGATCCGCTTGCAGATCGCCAGGCCCATGCCGGTCCCGGTGCTGGACCGCGCGGCGTCGAGCCGCTCGAAGACCCGGAGCACGCGGGCGCGGTACTCCGGTGGGACGCCGCGCCCGTCGTCGGCCACCGCCAGCAGGATCGACCCGTTGTCGGCGGCGCTGGCGGAGACCGTCACGGCGAGGTCGT
>SCVJ01000027.1 GCA_004322425.1 Chitinophagaceae bacterium | reverse complement strand
CCTTCGCAATT
This sequence comes from Chitinophagaceae bacterium, assembly GCA_004322425.1. GTDB lineage: Bacteria > Bacteroidota > Bacteroidia > Chitinophagales > Chitinophagaceae > VBAS01. The sequence continues at coordinate 27,451 of SCVJ01000027.1, read as the reverse complement.
ATCCCAGCTATCAAGATGACCACCAATTGTAATTATTTCATTCGGAAATTCTGAACCTATTAATTCACCAATTACATTATGTCCAATTGTATCTGGTAAAAATTTTCCATTTGTAGTCATACTAATTTCTACTGGCTTATTTTCCAATTGTTCGTTTAACCAATCAGCATCTTTTAATCCAATAGCTATAGCAGGAATTTTTGGAAGAGAATCTACATATCGCGTAGCTCCTGTATGAGGATTATTATCCGTACTATGACTCATGCTTCTAACAATTACTGCTTTCGCTCCATATTTCGCAGCACGACTGGGACCATTACCACGATATGGAGAAGCATCGCCATAGGAACGAAAAGTTTGAACCAATGTAGGATTGAATTTATAATTGTAAAAAACTATTTTTCCTTTTACTAATTCCTTTTTTCTTTCCAACTCTTCAAAAGAATTGACCAATAAAACTTCTCCTGTAATTCCTTGAATTCCTGTACCAATAGAATTTCCTAAAGCAACAACATCTAATTTTTTATGCGTTGAATTCTCTACACATTTATCTTCACCACCACGAACCCAATGAGGAACCATACACTCTTGTAGCCACACTTTATCTGCGCCACTTTTCTCTATGACTTTCTTGGCCCATTGCTCTGCCATTACCATTTGTGGAGAACCCGCCAATCTTCCTCCAATTGTTTTAGTTAGTACACGAAGATTTTCATACGCTTCTCCATTAACAAGAATTTCATCAGAAATCTTTTTAATCATAATCGAATCGTCCGACTGAGAAAACACGTTTCCAAATACAAAAACAAATACGATGCTATAAAATATTTTTTTCATCCTCTTAATTTTTACTGAAAATAAATAAACAACTTATGTTATACAAATAATTGATATAGGCGGTAATCATAAACCATTGGAAGGTATTAACTTCGAGCTCAATATGGCGACTACTAAAACAATGCACATCGGAATGGTTTGCTATCCAACGTTCGGCGGATCGGGTGTTGTAGCTACTGAACTTGGTAAAGCATTAGCTCAAAAAGGGCATCAAATACATTTTATTACCTATCAACAACCTTTTCGACTTAATACTTTTGATCCTAATATTTTTTATCACGAAGTCCATGTTCCCTCTTATCCATTATTTGATTTTCCTCCCTATGAAACTGCTTTAGCCAGCACGATGGTAAATGTAATTCTTCATAATAATTTAGATTTATTACATGTCCATTATGCAATACCTCATGCCTCGGCGGCTTATATGGCAAAACAAATATTAAAAAAAGAGGGGAAAAATATTCCAATTATTACAACGCTGCACGGAACCGATATTACTTTGGTTGGGAAAGACAAAACGTATGCTCCCGTGGTAACATTTTCTATCAACGAAAGTGATGCCATTACTGCTGTTTCTCAAAATCTTCGCGATGAAACGCATAAGCATTTTAAGATCGAAAAAGAAATTGAAGTAATTCCCAACTTTGTAGATGTTCATCGTTTTCAACGTAAAGGAATTGATGCTTTCAGAAAAATGCTTGCGCCAAACGGAGAAAAAATTCTAATTCACGCATCCAATTTTAGAAAACTAAAACGAATTCCAGATGTGATTCGAATTTTTAAAGAAGTCCACGATCAAATTCCTTGCAAACTTATGTTGGTAGGCGATGGTCCCGAGCGCCCAGCAGCCGAAGAACTTTGTCACGAATTAAATTTAATGCACGATGTTCAATTTGCAGGCAAGCAAGATCAAATGGAAGAAATTTTATCCATTGCCGACTTATTTCTTTTACCATCAGAATATGAAAGTTTTGGACTTGCTGCACTAGAAGCAATGGCAGCAGGCATTTCGGTTATTACTAGTGATGCCGGTGGTTTATCTGAAATTAATATTCACAACTCAACTGGATTTTTAGCAAATGTTGGAGATATAAAATCAATGGGAAAATATGCCCTTCAACTTTTACAGAACGATGCTACATTAAATCAGTTTAAAGTAAATGCTTTAGCACAGGCTAAAAAATACGATATCCAAGTTATCGTTCCGCATTATGAAAAATTGTATGAAAAACTTTTATAATTTTATTTTCTTAACCAGATTTCGGGATTCACTTTTTTTGTTTCAATCATCATTACAAATTCCAACTTTCCACCCGATTCTTCCATTTCATCTACAGCTAACTTTCCAATTGTTTGCCCCGTTTTCACCATCATATTTTTTGAAACAATAACCGATAATAAGTTACTGTAAATGGTAAAATATTTTCCGTGCCTTATCATAACACCCTTTGTGTCTGCAATATTAAATACAGCAAACACTTCTCCCTCAAAAACAGATTTTACTGAAACGCCAGCATTTGGCGTACAAATAGTAGTCCCCGAATTTTCACCTTTCAGTTTTGTGTCACCCACTTGATATGGGCCAAAATGCATACACACATAGCCCTCATCAACTGGCCAAGGAAGTTTACCACGGTTGTTTTCAAACCCTGCTGTTAGTTTCAAATCGACTTCCGAATTAAATACTACAGTTGATTTCTCTTTTGATAGACCCGAAGCGATTGTTGAAGTTGCACCTCCAGCTGATTTTGTTTCAGCTCCGGCTTTTTCTGCTATGGCATTTTTATTCTTAGCTGCTAGTATTTCTCTTTTAATAATGGCATCCACAATATTTTTCAATTCACGATCTTTCTTTCGCTTAGCGGTTAATTGTCTTTCTAAATCTTTTTCTTTTGATTTTAAACCGGATATCACCTTATCTTTTTCTTTCCTTTGAATAATAAGCACTTGGGCTTGCGCAGTTTGATTTTTAAGTGCGCCGTCTTTAACTTTTCTTTTCCCCAACTGTTCATCTTTTCGAACGGCAAGCTGTTTACTCGTTTTATAAATATTATCTACCTGTTGCTCCCGATACGCTCTATAACTTTTTAGATACTCAATCCTTTTGGAAGCATCATTAAAACTGTTTGCCGAAAAAATAAAATTTAAATAATCATAGGTACTTCTATTTTTATAGGCATACGTAACACTGCGAGCATATTGTTGCTTCAGGGTATCCAACAATTTTTGTAATCTATAAATTTCAATATTGCTTAAATAAATATCATCATCGATGTAGCGAAGTTCTTTACTGATGTTGTTGATATACTTATTCTGTAAATTTATTTTTTTTTCTATCAGACTCAATTGCCCTACTAATTGCTTCTTCTGTCCTTTTACTTTAGAATAGACATCTTCAATTTCTTTTATCTCCTTTTGAATTTCTTTACGTTCCGTTTCTATTTTAGATTTATTTTCAACAGGCTGCGCATAAAGCAATTGAATGTTTAATGAAAACAGTAAGACGAAAAATAATTTTATTGAAAACTTTATAGGCAACTTGTAAATAAAATAAGTCATAGCGTTGATTGATATTTCGACTAAACCGTTTTGTTTCAAAATAAATTTTATTTTATTCTTTTATAGTTTTTGGGAATCGAAAAGGGGAAACTTAATACTTCATTAAATTCATATTGCTTAAAGTGCAAAATAATATCAAGTTTGTTTTTATCAGTAACTGAAATCATTCTGTTGGTTGAAAAATTTATCCCTTTTAAATTTTCATAATCGGAATAATAAAGAAAACATATCCTATTGCGAAGCAAATCTCTATCATTCAATTTGCTACTTAACAGAGTATGTTGGTTGCTCAATGAAATCAAATGCCGAAACCAACTTCCCTCGTGTAACAACGAAACACCTGCAACATTTGTTGCATAAGAAATGATATTGGAATCGATGAAAATGGCATTACCCAAAAGTAAATTTTGCATCGATTGAAGGTCAAGTGGCAATCCTGTAATTTCCTGTAAATATGCCATGGAGCGTGATTGATATTCTCGATCCAGTTTATTTAAAATTCTTACAGAATCTTTATCCACTAACACTCTCAACCCCTCTACACCCAACGCTCCGTTGATTGAAATCCAAATAGCACTGTCTTTTTTAATCCGAAGAAAAGCATTGACCACATTTTTTTTTCCGTCACTTCCTTGATATTCGACATTAATTTTTGCTGAAAATCCAGTAACTACAATTTGATTTTTTAGGAATTGCGAATAAGTCTCTTTAATAAATGCCATTGAGTCTGCATGAGCATCACGTACAAATGCAACCGTATCTTTTTTGGCAATAGCCGTCTGTATTTTTTTTGTAGAATGACAGGCAGTAAATTGTAGTACGACAACAATTAAAAGTAAATTGAAAAAAAGTTTCATTTTTTTTATTTTCCTGTGTGACCAAATCCTCCTTCGGACCGCAGTGTTTCATTCAATAACTCAGCTGTTTTCCATTGAATTTGTTCTACTTTATTTATAACTAGTTGTGCAATCCTTTCGCCTGTTTTTATTTGTTGTTCTTCCTCTGAAAGATTAATAAGTATTATTTTTATTTCTCCCCGATAATCAGCATCAATTGTTCCTGGACTATTTAAACAAGTAATTCCTTGTTTTAGCGCTAATCCACTGCGAGGTCTTACTTGGCCTTCAAATCCACTTGGCAATTCCATAAATAAACCAGTTGGAACTAATACTCTTTCCATGGGTTTTAAAGTAATCGGTTTTTCTAGAAATGAACATAAATCCATACCCGCGGAGCCACTAGTGGCATATGCCGGTAATAGATTATTTGATGTATTTATAATTTTAATTTCAACGGGTAACATAGCGGTAAAGATAAATTAATCAGTGCGATACTATTTAAACTATGTATGAGGATTAGGTATTCTGTTTAACAAGTAGAACAGTTGCATATGCCATAAGTCCTTCTTCTTTTCCAACAAAGCCCATTTTTTCAGTAGTTGTTGCTTTGATTGAGACATCATTAATTGTAACTCCTGTAATCTTTGCAATTATTTCTCGCATTCTCAAAGTATAGGTATTAATTTTTGGACGTTCTAAACAAACACTACTATCAATATTTACAACCCCGTATCCTTTTTCTGTTATTAAATCCATTGTTCGTTGCAAAAGAATTTTACTGTCAATATTTTTAAACTCATCTGAAGTATTAGGAAAATGTATGCCAATATCACCCAATCCCAATGCTCCTAATAAGGCATCACAAAGAGCATGTAGCAAAACATCAGCATCGCTATGTCCCATCGATCCTTTGTGATGAGGAATTTTTACTCCTCCAAGACACAAATCCCGTCCGGTTGTTAACTGATGAAAATCAACTCCAAATCCAATTCTGTACGACATCCTTTTTGTTTTTTGCAAAAATAAAAAAAGACGCTCTAAGTAAGAGCGTCCTTTTGTTAATTAGTTGCGATTGTTTTCAAATAACATTAATCGATATTATAATGTAATGAGAAACGTAGCGTGTTGGAAAGCGGATTGCGATCTACACCACTACCTGAAGGAAGTAAATAAGAAAAATCTACCCCGTAATTAGTGTATTTAACACCAACTCCCATTGTAAAGTATTGACGATTTCCCTTGGTTGCATTTTCATGAAAATAACCACCACGCAAAGCGAACTGGTCATTATAGATGTACTCTGCTCCAACAGATGCTTGAAACTCTTTTATTTCTTCACCAAAACCACCGGGTGCATCACCAAATGAACTGAACCAGCTAGCTACTACACTTTTGCTGCGATAATCAACAATTTGTTGTGGAGTTGCTGGATCAGCAGGAGGAGTTGGCACCAATAATTTATTTAAATCAACACCAAAAGTAAATTTATTACTAGAGTTGAAAACTCTTGTATAAGTAGTTCCTAAACCAAGATTAGCAGGTATGTAATCTTTCTGATCTGCATTATCTGTATAAGAAATTTTTGATCCCAAATTACTCATCACTGCACCAAATGACCAACCTTGTCCTTGTGCATTATGACCATTATAGTAAAAAGAAATATCGCCAGCAATTGCATTTCCTGCTTGATAGTTACTACCAGCTGCTGCGCCATCGGCAAGATTGGAAGAAATGTATTTCAATCCAACACCAATACCCGTTTTACTAGAAAGTTTTCTGGAATAACCTAAGTCAATTCCAAATTCGCGAGGGCGAAATGTATTTAAATCATTTCCTAAGTTGTCGGTAAACTGAATATTACCCAAGCTAAAATAACGAAGAGAAGCCGAAACTACCTGATCGTCATCTAACTTATGAAAACCTACCAAGGAAGCAAGGTAAACATCGTTTAAAATATCTTTTAACCACGGCGTATAAGAAGCCGAGATACCGCTTTTGCTAGAATTAAAAGGCACTTTACCTAAATTCCAAAGAGAAGAATTGGCATCAGCTGAAGTAGCTAAAGCTAAATCTCCCATTCCAGAAGCGCGAGCATCGGAAGAAATACGAAGGAACGGAATGGCTGTTGTTACTACGTTTATTGGATCTACCTGAGCATTTGTAGCTGGGGCAATACCGCATAATATAAGGGTTGCAGTAATTAACTTAAAAGCAGTTTGTTTCATTAGTTATTAGTTTATTAATGATTGTAAATATAGGAGAATTTTTTAAAAATATACAACTCTAAAACATTTATTTAGATTGGCCATTTTCCTTACCGCTTCTTAGAGTATTACCATTTTTTCTACAATTGATTTTGCGTGACCTTGAGCTGTTCGAACATGTACACGATATATATAAACTCCTCTGCCCAATTTGTTGCCAAAATCGTCTCTACCATCCCACTCCAATTCACAAGAACGATTGCCCGAAGTATTTATTGTTTTGTTAATCTTTTTAATTATTTTGCCTGTTAGCGAATATATATGAATTTGGACAAATAAGTCCTGACTGGGCCTATTATGCTCAAACCAAAATTGTGTTCTTGTGGTAAATGGGTTGGGATAATTCAGCACACGATTAATCACTAATTCCTCATCATTGATGACAGAAAACTCTAAAACAAACTCTTTCGAATTATTGAAAACATCCCATGCTTTTATTTTAATTGAATGTAACCCTGGTTGAAAAATTGGAAGTTGGAACCGCAACATTCCTTTTTTGAAATCATCAAGGTCGGCTTCGTAAAAATCGTTTAGTACAAAATATTTTGTTGGATCATTATCGATGGTAATACTTATATCATGACCAATTCCACTGCCTGAAGTATTAATTCCAGAAGTGTCGAAAAGCTTTATTATTAATACAGAAGACTGGTTTGCTATACTTCCGTTCACAAACTTTTCATCATTTAACCAAGCATTTATAATTGGGCCTTCTCGGTCGGTTTCTCCAATTGTAGATGATCCTCCAATAATAAAATTCTTAAAATAATACCCACCGTCCTCCGCACCATTTTCTGTATAGTAGCTGATTTTTCCATTGCCGAATTGATAATGTAAATCTCGTGGGACTTTAAACTCGAATTTAAACTTACCACTATTTACCGAGGCCTTCCCTTTAAATAAGACATTGGATTGTGTTTGAAATGAGGTAACCTGACTTGCCATATCATTGCCTAGCGTATTTATTGTTGACGTCTTATCAAATACTATTGGATAGACTGTACCATTAAAAGACGAAAGGATGTTGCCGCTATTATCCGTAACCGCCCCTTCAATTGAAACTTTTTCACCGGCACTTATTGTATCTATTAAAGTAGCTGTTGCTACATCATTTATTTTAGTTGTACTTACTTTATATTTTGGAAATGCAAGTTGTAGTGCAGGATCACCCAATAATGTAAACTTTCGATTATTGATTATATCGCCAGAAGTTTGATATGTGTAATTTTTGGTAACCCGAACAGCTTCGCCAAGAGTTTTGAATGTGCCGGTTGAATCGGCTTGTAAAGCAAACTGTAAATAATTATTATTCATTATCCTATTGCTAAAAGAAAAAACAAGTCGTGTTGTTGTCATAAGAGCAATGGCGCCGGTTTTGGGACGAAGCAATAAATTTTCTCCAATAGATTGCATGAATGGATTATCGTACGGTGCAAAATCGCAAGTGGCAGTAATAAACAAGGGCAACCGAGAAGAATTATTCCACTCATTTATTATGCCTTGATCTAAGATTACTTCTTCCGCCAATCGGGAAGCGCCGCCGTGTCCAATAAAATCAAAAATCAATGTGCCTGCAAACATTCGATTTTTAATTGTTTCATTAACTAAAGGATATCTACTTCCAGCCAAACCACTTTCTTGCTGAAAAGCATCGAGATAAATTTTATGAATATTGAAAGTTGGATTGGCCGAATGAATCGCTCCTGAAATTAATTCAGCATCTTGTACGTGCAAATTATTATCCTCATCATCGGCAATCATAGTAATTGTATTTCGCCAGGAACCCAAACTTTCCTTTGAATTGTAGGCTACTAATTTGTCAACAAAATTTTTTGCTTCATTACTATTTTTAGCCGGAACTCTTCCAATGCCAATATCCAAAAGATTGGTGATGGAGCCCGAATTAATATTTTCATTGTCGTCTAAAAAACCAAAGAAATCATCACTGGTATATGTATTTAATGGATCGAAAGAATTTACGCTTTCGTATGCCGGAACTAAATTAGTATTACTAATTACACGATTTTTATAATCAAATGAAGCATCTCCGAAAAGCAATAAATATTTTGGACGATTTGCAGGATTAGCTACAGATTTATCAAAAAACATTTTAACAAAATCTCTGACAGCGGTAGGATCTGGATTGCCAGAAGCAAATTCGTTAAATATTTTGTCTGTTGTTGCAACCACAACTCTCAAATTATTTTTTTGACGATGAAAACTTACAATTCGTTCGGCTTGCGTCAAAAAATCTTTATGCGTTATTATTAAATAATCTGCCGGTTGCGAAGCGTGCAAATCCTGATTAGAAATAGATCCTAAAGGAATTGGTCTAAAAATATTGTTTGAATTAAATGCCACATATTCTTTCAATCGATTGCAATCGTTTGTAAAATGAAATTCATTATTCAAAACATTTCCTTGCATTTTCAATGGATTGGAAAAGTTGGTTACTTCCCAAACTTGTAGATTGTTTGCAGTATTTGAAATAATAAATTCGGCCGCGTTATTTCCAACACTATTCCAATCTCGAAACAATAATTGCTCCGTAGAATTTAGAATAAGATTTTTTCGCGCATGAATCTCAAACCAATTCAACCAACCTTGCGCATTAAAACTACCGGGCGTATAAATAAAATCTATTGAGAGAGGAATTTGAAAAACGGGAACGATAGTTGTTTGCTGTACTTGATGAGCATAAACATCATAAATGCCGGCTGTAGTAGCGGGAATATTAATTTGCGAAACAACTTGATTATTTATTTTGATATCAAACCGGCTGTTAGTATTTATAGATCGAGAAACACAATTTGCAATAAAAGTTAACGGTGAACCTACTTGAAGTCCCATTGATGGAATAGGAAAATTTTTTGAAAGAGTTTTTCCAGGAGCACTTGCAAATTCTTCACCCAACCACTCTTTGCCGCTGGATAATAGATTTACCGAATCGAGTTCATAAAAATATCGCTCATTAAATGAACTTACAGTAATCGATGGCAACAGCGTGTTGCTTGAAGTTGAGATTCGTTTGCCCAAACCTCCAATTGTAAGAAAGTAAAAACTTGAATCTGAATAAATATTTTTTTGGTGATTAAACCTTCGATTAATAGAATCTTTCAACCAAGCATTTGAGCCTTGTCCATAAAAGATTAAATAATCAGTGCCGTTAAATTGTCCATCACCACCGTCAGAAATCATTATCCCCAGTTCATCTAAATCATCCGAACGAGTATCAGCATTTGCTTCAGAAAGCATAGTTCCACCGTTTCCAAAAATTCTAAGAGAACTCGAATTAATATTGGATGTATTAATTCCCAATGCGGCCAAAAAGGAAACATCAATTTTATAAACACCAGTTTCTTTGATTCCAATTTTATACCAACTCCCAGACGAAAGGACAGAATTGGATTTATAGGTTCTTTGTCCGTAAAGGTTGGGGCTCCCAAAAATTAATGCAATGCTCAGAAAAATGATAACCCTTCTATTCATGCTTTTTGATAGTCCTTCTTTAAAAAATTTACCACTAATAAAATTTTCGGAAAAACGTTTTATTAATCTGCTTATATTCGCAATCATTGGGTGCGATAAAACTTTGTTTGTCAACAATAATTTATCTAATCCGGCGTTAAAAGTATCCTAAATCAAAGGTTTATACAAAAATTATGAAATTGAAAAATTTATTGATCCTATTTACCTTTTCTGTTTTGATTGCTTCTTGCAAAGGCCGCAGTCTTTTTGGTAAGAAAAAATATGCCAAATCTGATGTAACGGGATGGAATTACAACGACTCCAAAATGGGTGGTTATCAAATTGCAAAAGCCACAGAACAAGGAACAGGACCCGGACTAAATTTTGTTGAAGGCGGCACATTTACAATGGGACAAACTTCGGAAGATGTGATGGGCGATTTTAATAATATCCCTCGTCGTATTACTGTAAACTCTTTTTATATTGACAGAACAGAGGTGGCCAATGTTCATTATCGTGAATACATTTTTTGGTTGAACAAAGTATTTGATCCTGCAGCAGATCCCGGATATCAACAAGTAATTGACGCAGCAATGCCTGATACTTTGGTTTGGCGAAATGAGTTAACTTATAATGAACCTTTTGTTGAATACTATTTTCGTCATCCAAGTTATAATAACTACCCTGTTGTTGGAGTAAGCTGGGAGCAAGCTCACGATTTTTGTTTATGGCGCAGCGACAGAGTGAATGAAGGCATTTTAATTAATAAAGGCTATGCATCTCAACAAGGACTTCAGGCACAAACCGGTGAGGAAAATTTTTCAACCAAATCATATCTCTTGGGTTTATACATTGCTCAACCCGGAAAAACAGCCGCTTCAAAAAGAAATCCATTAAAAACAGCGCAGGGTACACCCCGTACAACTGTAAATTTTGAAGATGGAATTCTTTTACCAGAATATCGTTTACCTACCGAAGCAGAATTTGAATATGCCGCTTATGGTTTAATTAGCCAAAATCCAAGACCAAGCGTTAAAGAGGGAAAGCGTGGCGAAGAATTAATAATGAATCGTCAAGTATATCCTTGGAGTCAAAACGTAAACGGTATGCGTGATAATAGACACGGAACTTCTCAAGGAAATTTCTTTGCCAATTTTAAAAGAGGTGCCGGGGACTATGCAGGTGTTGCGGGTGGCTTAAATGATGATGCCATTTATACTTCCGAAGTAAAATCATTTTATTCCAATGGCTTTGGACTTTATAATATGGCTGGAAATGTAAGCGAGTGGGTTGCCGATGTTTATCGTCCTTTAACTTTATTAGATGCAGATGATGTAGCTCCCTTTAGAGGAAATACTTTTCAAAAACTTTTTGTAGCCGACTCTACTTCAACTGATCCTTCAACTCGCTACACGAAAGACAGTCTAACAGGTCGCGTAAAAATGATAGCAGTAACAGATGCTGAAAGTAAAGGAAGACGTAATTATCAGCGTGGAAATGTAACCGACTTTTTAGATGGCGACTCTTTGTCTCAATCTAATTACGGTTATGGAACAACTACATTAATCAGCGATAAGTCGAGGGTTTACAAAGGTGGAAGTTGGAATGATTTTGCCCATTGGCTTAGCCCCGGAGCACGCCGTTATTTGGAGCAAAATCAAGCTAGCGCTACCATTGGTTTCCGTTGTGCAATGGACCGTATGGGAAGTACAGAGGGAAACAAACGCAAAACAGGTAATTGGAATACTCCTAAAAAACAAAAAAGATAATTTTAATAACTAATTTTTTAAACCCTGACCTTTGTCGGGGTTTTTTATTTTTCTACAATAAATTTGCTGATGGATATAAATGAGCTCTATAAAATTTACTGCCAATATCCTTCCATTCAAACTGATACCAGAAAGCTGAGACAAGGCGATCTTTTTTTTGCATTAAAAGGTCCCAATTTCAATGGAAATCTTTATGCAAAAACCGCCCTTGAACAAGGAGCTTCATTTGCTATCATTGATGAAAAAGAATTTGAACTCCCCGACAAAACTATATTAGTTGCTAATTCATTACTTTGTTTACAAACATTAGCAAAACATCATCGGGAACAATTTTCTATCCCCTTTATTGCCATAACAGGCAGTAATGGAAAAACTACTACCAAGGAATTAATTCACGCCGTGCTTTCTAGCACTTTTTCTACTTATTCCACAGAAGGAAATTTGAATAATCAAATTGGCGTACCTCTTTCTATTTTAAAAATTCCACTTACGGCACAAATTGCTGTAATTGAAATGGGGGCTAATCACGAAAAAGAAATTGAAAATTATTGTAGCATCGCCTTGCCCACACACGGTTTAATTACCAACTGCGGAAAAGCACATTTAGAAGGTTTTGGAAGCGAAGAAGGTGTACGAAAAGCAAAAGGAGAACTCTATACTTTTCTAAAAATAAATAAGGGAACTGTTTTTGTAATGCGCGATTATGATTATTTACAAAGAATGAGTCAAGGAATTTCGTCCAAGTTTAAGTACGGAACAAACGATGCAGAAATTGAAGGAGCGACTTGCAGCAATGAGTTATTTCTTTCGGTACAAATAAAAAAAGGAATGGCCGCTTGTACTATTTCTACACAACTAATTGGTGATTATAACTTGCCCAATGTGTTGGCAGCAGTTGCCGTTGGAAAACATTTTGGCGTGCCAGATGAAAATATAATTTCGGCAATTGAAAATTATATTCCCTCCAACAGTCGCTCTCAATTTTTAAAAATAGGCAGTAATCAGTTTATAATGGATGCCTACAATGCAAACCCAAGCAGTATGAAAGCTGCCATTGAAAATTTTGCAAACATAAAGGGAAACAATAAAGTTTTATTATTAGGCGCCATGGCAGAATTGGGGAAAGAAAGTGAAGCAGCGCATCTTCAACTCATAGAATTAATAAACCAATTTTCTTGGAAAGAAGTGATACTCGTTGGTGAAAATTTTTATCGGCTTAAAACAAACTACCGAGCATTTAAAAATGTGCAAGAAGCAAAAACTTGGTTTCAAAAATCAAAATTTGAAAACACAAACTTTTTATTAAAAGGAAGTAGAAGTGTTCAAATGGAAAAAATAATTGAAGCATAAAAAAAATGGGAAAATCAAAAAGTTATTTAACGGCAACAATACAATGTCGGTGCCCGCGTTGCCGAAAAGGGAAATTGTTTATGCACCCCTTAAGTTTTAAATTAAAACAAACCTTTCAGATGAATAAGGTTTGTACGGTTTGTAGCCAACCAACAGAAATAGAAGTGGGGTTTTATTACGGAACGGGTTATGTAAGTTATGCCCTAACGGTAGCAATAAGTGTTGCCAGCTTTTTAGCTTGGCTGGTTTTAATTGGCATGTCGGTAAAAGACAATCGTTTTTTTATATGGATGGGCTGCAATGCGGTGTTGCTGATTGTGCTACAACCCTGGCTGATGCGCCTTTCAAGAAGTATTTGGATATCCTGGTTTGTAAGGTATGATCCTGATTGGAAAAATAATCCTGTCTAATTTTATTTGCTGAATGAATAATTCAAAATAGAAAGAAACTCCTAATTATTTCTGCTACTTTTGCACCCTTTTGGAGACTTGTCCGAGTGGCTGAAGGAGCACGCCTGGAAAGTGTGTATACGGGAAACTGTATCGAGGGTTCGAATCCCTCAGTCTCCGCCAGAACAATGTTTTATACAATTATAATCTTGAATCAACGATGGAGCGATTCAAAAATGATTTAATATCAAAAATTACCGACGAGGAACTTGAAGTAAGACTAGCGATATCCAAGTTTAGAAACTCCTTATGAGCAACCGCCAAAACAACAGCGCTATATTTTTTCTTTATACTATTAAGTAAATTGATATTGAAGTCTTTCTTTACTTCCTGCTTATCTGCGTGTGGATCATAAACATCAACGACAACATGAAACTGTTTTAATTCATGTACAACATCAATTATCTTGGAATTGCGAATATCCGGACAGTTTTCTTTAAAGGTAATTCCAAGAATTAATACATTCGACTTAGAAATGATATGATTTTTTGCGATTAACAACTTAACCACTTTATTGGCCACAAACATTCCCATTGTATCATTCACCCGCCGCCCAGATAATATTACTTGCGGATGATACCCCAAACTTTCTGCTTTGTGTGCCAAATAATAGGGATCCACACCGATACAATGTCCTCCTACTAATCCTGGTTTATACTTGAGAAAATTCCATTTTGTCCCCGCAGCTTCAATAACATCATTGGTGTCAATTCCCATTCGATCAAAGATCAAAGCCAACTCGTTAACAAATGAAATATTAATATCCCGCTGAGCATTTTCAATTGCTTTGGATGCCTCAGCAACTTTTATACTTGGCGCTAAATGCGTTCCCGCAGTAATGATACTTTGGTACAATTCATCTACTTGCTTTGCAATGGCAGGTGTAGAACCGGAAGTAACTTTTTTGATTTTAGTCAATGTATTTACTCTGTCGCCAGGATTAATTCGTTCTGGTGAATAACCACAAAAAAAATCTTGATTGAATTTTAATTGCGAATATTTTTCTAATACAGGAACGCAATCCTCTTCAGTACAACCTGGATATACTGTAGATTCGTAAATAACAATATCCCCTTTTTTCAAAACCTTACCAATCATTTCCGATGCCCTTAACAATGACGTTAAATCTGGTTTTTTAAATTGATTAATTGGAGTTGGAACAGTTACAATATATACATTGTAAGATTCCAAATCTTCGGTTTGACAAGAAAATCGCAGCCCTTTATTCTTACTGTTTTTGAATAAATTCATTGCAAACAACATCACCCCCATATCAGCTTCTTTTGTGCGATCAATCCCTGAATTCAATTCACTGATTCGATTTTTGTCAATATCAAAACCTAAAACCTTGTATTTTTTTCCAAATTCAATAGCCAATGGCAAACCCACATAACCAAGACCTATTACAGCAATATTTTTTTGACTTAACATAAACAAATATAAGTGTACTCATTTAACCCATTTTTTATTTTTTTTAATCACTATAAGCAAAAAATTAAACATAAAAAGTACTCAGTTTTCAAATTTTTCATACGAGATAGTAAATCCGAACGAGAGCTTTTCAGGTTAATAAAAGAAAAAAGGGTCCAGGAAATAATCCTGAACCCTTTAACTGAAAAAAATTGGGATATTCTAAACTTTAGAATGATAGATGATCATGGTGAGTTAATTATTGAAAGAATTAAAAAAGTAAAGTACCAATTAGGGACGAAAAAGTATTGTGATGGCCGGGCTATCCTTAAAGGCAAAAAAATATTTGTTTTCAGCTCCGATCCTAACTCCGTGATTAATGGTGAATAGATAGCTGGATATTTTTTCAAATTAATCATGATTAATTCGATTTGAGTACGAAGGAATCTAGATAAATAATAATTTTTCACGATAATTTTCGATAGTTTCCAATTATTTTCACTTACAATTATAATTAATTATGATTTCTAGCTATTACAAAAGATTGATTACTTTAATAATCTGGAAAATTAATAATTTCTCACGACTACTTACAATTGTATCTGATTCGTGAGCAGGAGTATTACAACAACCCTAAATTAACAGACGCCAAGATTAAACCTTTCTAAAAAAAACTATCTAACCAACCATACGAACGGTAAATATCATAGATATTTAATTCGATTTTAGGAAATTTTTTAACTTACTTTGCTGCAAAATATGCACCACAAATTGCCCCCCCCCAGAAACAATGGCTTATTCACTAATTCACTTAAAAGCGATACTCATAAAGGGGTAAGATTCATTTTTAATTAATCAATTTGATCATTATGATTATTCTGTATATCGATCCAGGATCAGGAAGTTTATTGTTCCAAGCGTTACTATCGGGTTTATTAACCATTATTGTGTTTTTTAAAAGAATTGTTTCTTTTCTGAAATTTAAATTTCGTAGAGACGATGAAACTAATTCAGAGTTAAACACAGATCCTGTTCCCGATAAATTGGATCGAAAATGACAAGTCCAAATTATATCTCTTACAAGGACTCTGTTGCAAGAGTAGTGCAGAAAGATGGATTGTATTATAGGTTTATTTTAAATGATTATAAAACAGAATATGATCATTTAATGCAATCGGGATTGTATGAAAAATTACATGCCAAGGGGTTACTCATTTCACATTCTGAAATAGAAAATGAAGCTGATGCATTTACATTATCTCCTGCAGCACAATTAAAGCTATATAAAATACTCAAGCCTGAACAGATCGCTTTTCAAGGCTATCCCTTTGAGTGGTCATACACACAATGGAACAAGGCAATTATTGCTTATTTACAAATAAACCAAATAGCACTAAGCTACGGAATGATATTAAAAGATGCCACTCCCTATAATTTTTATATGACAGAAGGGAGGGCTGTTTTGTTAGACACTAGTTCCTTTGAATTTTTTAAAGAAGGAGCAAAATGGAATGCCTATATGCAGTTTTGTAGTGAGTTTCTAAGTCCATTATCGTTAATGCATTATAATGGGCAAAGATGGTCCCGAATAACAAGATCACATTTGAGAGGGTTGCCCTTAAACTTTGTAAGTAGACAATTACCCTTAAAATCATGGTTTAATGTAAACACATTATTGCATATACACTTGCATGCCAAATTTGCACACAAAAACGGAGTAAGTCCCTCAAAAAACAGTAATGGCTTTAGTTTAGAAAAATTAAAATCATTAATGGGTATGATGCTATCCAATATACAAAATTGGAAATCGGCCTACCAATTTGAAAAACATTGGTCAACATATTACAAAAATGATATTGAATCTGAATACTATCTCAAACATAAGCAGCAATTTATAAATAAATGGTTGACACAACTAAAACCAGCAAGTGTTTTGGATGTAGGAGCCAATACAGGAAAATTTAGTTTTATAGCAGCCAATTATTCCAATAAAGTAATTGCATTAGAATCGGATGACCTATGTGTAGATGAAATCGAAAAGCAAATTCAACAAAAGGGTTTAAATAATGTTTATGCCATTGTAATGGACTTAGTAGATACAACATCAAACCTTGGTGCACTCAATAAGGAATTATCTTCTATTTACACTAGAACCAATTCAATTATGGTTATGGCATTGGCATTGGTACATCATTTGCATATTAGCAATCAATTAAGTTTTGCGCAAATTGCAGAAATGTTTTCACTGTTTTCTTCCAAATATTTAATTGTTGAATTCATACCAATAACTGATAATAAAGTGCAGTTACTAATACAAGACAAGAAAATGGATTTAAGGGATTATAGGGAGGAGCATTTCACAAAAGCTTTATCCAATTGGTTTAATGTAAAAGAGAAATATGTATTGGGGGATAGTCAGCGAAAATTATTTTTACTTGAAAAGAAATAAAAATGAAAAAGCTGAAGGAACTATTAAGCTTAAATCGGGTGTCGATATTTTTATTAGTACTGCCGTATTTGATATTTAATTATGCAACAATAGTTCATTCGCCTTTCTTTTCATTTCCACTATTGATGCTTTTTTTAATCCTATTGTTTGCAATTGATTTTTTATTAAAATGGATAGCTACATCATTACGTAATAAGAAATTGAATATATTTTCACTTTCACTTGTATTTATTGGAATATTATTTTTTTACGGAACTTATATTACTGGTTTTTTACAAACATTAATTAACGAAAATTTTACTGTTCTTGTTCGTGGAAGAACTATTCTAGAATTTTTAGTCATTATTTGCATTCTTCTAATTATTATTTTAAGGGAAAAGACCATTACGTATCAGTACTTTAACATATTTCTAATCTTTTTTTGTATTATAATACTTGCTTCTTCTTTAAAAAATAACAAAAGCAGAAAAGTTGAAAAATTTCAAAATAATTATATACACATAAGCAAAAAAGATAGTAGTACAAAACCAGTACTGTTAATCATTAGTGATGAATATACTTCGCCAGATGGACTTTATAATATTTATAAGGACTCATCCATTTATGAATTTTCAAAACAACTGGCTAAAAGTGGTTGGATAACAGAGAATAGTTTTTACTCCTATGAACTATCAACTATACATAGCATAAGTTCCTTATTTAATTTCAACCTATCTATCAATAATAATTATAGCAAACAGAGAATAGCCGATTTAGGATCTAGTAAACTTATGCATGCAGCAATAGCGGATAGTTTTAAACAAAAGGCTGTAAAAATTATAAACTTTGGTATATTTCATATTGGAGAAACCTCCTATTTAAGCCATTTATATAGGTATCCCACTTCCTTTTGGGAAGAAATTTTAACGAATACAATATTTTTTAAAATTCAGGATAATACTGGAGATCTTAATAAAAGTGGTTTTGCAAACTCCTTCTTTCCTACGGAAGTTCATAATAAATATATTTTCAAACACTTACAAGATACTTCAAACAAAATCAAACAAACCAATACCTTCATTTATACACATTTATTCATGCCGCATAGTCCAATGCAGTTTACACCCGGCTTTCCGCTGAGATTTCAAAACAACTTAACTAATTATTTTGCTTATTGGAATTTTACTAATTCTAAACTTACGCAACTCTTAACAGGGCTAGCCAAAGAAAACAGATATCGAATTATTTTAACAGGCGATCATGGATTTAGGAATGATAATCGCATAAATCCCCATTATACTTTTACTGCTTTGTATGGTTTTGATCAAGGCTCTATTGAGAAAATAAAATCAGTACAAGATTTAGGAAGTTTGATTAACGGTTATTTTGATATTAAAAAAAACTAGCATAGGAAGCGTAGGGTTACATTACACCGCTATAAAACAAACTGTTAGCCAAATGACACAAATAAAATAGCCCATAAATGATGGGCTTTCAAATAATAATAAGTTCAAAAAGATTAGTGCCTTATTCCTTTCCCAAATAATACATTGGTAAATGTCTTTATTATAATCTTAATATCAAAAAGAGTCGATCTTCTATACATATACTCTTGTTCTAGTTGAACTTTCTTTTCTATCGAAACATCATCTCTTCCATTTATCTGCGCCCAACCTGTTATCCCTGGTTTTAATTTATCAACTCCAGTTTCGATACGTAAAGCCATTAAGTCTTCTTGGTTATACAAGGCTGGCCTCGGACCAACAAATACCATCTCTCCCTTTATGATATTAATAAGGTTAGGTAGTTCATCTAAACTCAGTTTCCGTAACACCCCACCAATTTTCAACAAATAAGACTCGGGGTTTTCTAACAAATGAGTCGCGACATTTGGTGTATTCTTTTTCATACTTCTGAACTTGTAGATGTTGAAGAAAGTGTAATTTACGCCTATCCTTTTCTGTTTAAAAAATATGGGAGATCCATCTTCTAGGAAGATGGCAAATGCTACAAGAATAAAGATTGGAGATAAAATTATGAGAACAAGTAAAGCAAATAAACGATTAAGCATTTGAAGAAAAAGAATGAAATGTTTTAAGAAGTCCCTCTTTACTCGAAACCGGTAAGGGCTTGCCTATAGCTACTTTTATTTTTTTATTACTCACCACATAAGATTCTGTCAATTTTTTCAACCTTGCAGTGGTAAGTGGTAAACGAATTAAATCACCCAATCTTGCTAGTGATTGTATTAAGCCTTTTGGTACTTTCCAAATTTTCGGTTTTCTGTTCTGCGATTCAGCCAAAATTGAAATTAAAGAATTAGTAGAAAGTGCCTCATCATCTGCCACATTATACGCCCCTGAAGGGATATCTTCTCGCTCTATTAATTCTTTGATAATAAACATAAGATTATCAATGCTACAAAGGGATCGTTTATTATCAAATGCTCCTAAAGGCCATGGAATCCTTTTAGAAATCAATTTGAAAAGCAAGTTCAAGTTCCCTTTATTACCTGGCCCATGAATCATGCAAGGTCTTAGAATATAAACTCGCTTACCTTCAGAAATTGCTTTTGATAAAATGTACTCCTCTGCCAATAATTTACTTTTCCCATAATGTGTACTAGGCTTAGGAATATCTTCTTCTGTTAGTTTATCATATACTTCATCTGCAAATGCTTTTACGGAGCTAAATAATATAAATTTTTTACAATTGGAATTTCTGAATCTGTCGAAAATTAGTTGGGTTAGTTCTGAGTTTATTTTAAAATATTCATCAGTAGTTGAGCTGTTCTTTAAATCATGAGCTTTGCCGGCTGTGTGAATAATTACATCGTAATTATTAAAATTCGGTATATTTTGGTAATCAAAAAGAGAGTTGATATAGTTTTTATAATTCGCATCACCTGTTTTTGTATTTCTGATTAAAGCGTCTAGAATATTTTTTTTTTCATGCAAGTATACAGAAAGATTCTTGCCGACAAATCCGTTTGCGCCTGTTATAAGAATTCTACTCATTATTTGAGATATTCAAATATTTTGAATAAATATTTTGAATAAAGCATAAAATAATTTGTATAAACACCATTCATTTTACAACCTGATTTTATTTCATTATTTATTTTAAAAGTACTTTGTAATCCGCTAGTACTTTTGCCCCCTTTATTCATTAAAACCATTAACAAATTCAAATAATCAAATTTTAGATTATGAACTTTTAAAAAACGAATCAAAAGTTCATAATCAGAAGCAATATCAAATTCTATTTTATAGCCGCCAAGTTTATTAAAATATTTTGTCTTGCAGTAAAATGTTGGATGTGCAGGCATGAAACCCCAGGCAAACTTTGAAGGCTTGAAATTTTTTGATGAATAATAACGAGAAATTTTGTTTGGATTATTTTTATCAACAAATGCAATATCACCAATTATACAATCTGTATTTTTATTTTGAATAAAATGATTTGCAATTTTTTCAATAATATCGTTTGCAGCAAAACGATCATCTGCATTTAAAATACCAACAATATTTCCAGATGAAATTGCAAATCCTTTATTTAAAGCATCGTACATGCCCTTGTCTTTTTCTAAAATAATCTTGGTGATTTTTGATTTGTATTTTTTAATAATTTCTATTGTTCCATCATTTGATAATCCATCAACTATGATGTATTCAATATTTTTATACGTTTGAGCTAATACAGATTGTATAGTTTTTTCAATTGTTTTTGATGAATTGTAGCAGACGGTAATGATTGAAATTTTCAATTTTACTTTTATTACCTTTCAATAACACAATTCTCCAAAACCAGCATATCCATTTGGGTTCTCAAGAAACAATCCAATGCTTCAGCCGGAGTATTTACTATCGGTTCATTTTCGTTAAATGATGTATTTAATAAAATCGGAACTCCAGTTTTTTGTCTAAATCGTTCAATCAAATTATAATAGCGAGGCGACACTGTTTTATCGACCGTTTGCAAACGGCCTGTTCCATCGGCATGAGTGACTGCCGGAATTATTGAATGCTTTTCGGGTTTGATGGGAAAAACTTTTTCCATGAAAGGAACATCTTCAACTTTCGTAAAATATTCTGAAACATATTCTTTCAAAATACTCGGAGCAAAAGGACGAAAACTTTCTCTACGTTTTATTTTTGTATTCAATAATTCTTTTGCATTTTCATTTCTTGGGTCGGCAATAATACTTCTTGCTCCCAAAGCACGTGGACCAAATTCTGCTCGTCCACTAAACCATCCAACCACTCCGGGTTCAATTAATTTATCGGTAATTTTATCAAACAATTTGTCATCATCCAAACGAGAAAACTTTACTTTTTTTTCAGTTAAAAACTTTTCAATTTCTTCATTGGTAAATTTACTTCCTGTATAAGCACTGTAAACTGCTTCTGCACGTGGTTGTTTTAAAATATGGTTGTAAGCGTATAGTGCGCAACCCATACTAATTCCTGCATCATGACCGGCCGAAGGAATATATAAATTTTTGAATTTTGTATTTTCAATAATTTTCCCATTTGCCACTGAATTTTGTGCAACGCCTCCTGCAATACAAATATTTTTTAACCCAGTTCGTTTTTGCAAGTGATTTAAAATATGTAAAATCAATTCTTCACTAACCCGCTGAACACTTGCTGCTATGTCTTTATGTTTTTGCGTTAGTTCTTCTTTTTCTTTTCTAGACGGACCAAACTTGTCAACCAATTTTTGACCATATAAATTTGAAATAATTGGAATATTCGTATCCATATCCATTTTAATTTCGTTAGGATTAACAAAATAATCTGCATCCCAATCAAAAAGACCATTATCAGTAAACTTCAGCACCTCTCTTATCTCATCAACATAAATTGGCTTACCATAAGGTGCTAATCCCATCACTTTGTATTCATCGCCATAATGATGAAATCCTAAATATTGCGTAAATGCTGTGTAAAACAACCCCGCACTAACCGGAAAATCAATTGAATCCAAAACCTTAATTTGATTTCCTTTTCCAACAGCAAGCATGGTGGTAGTAAAATCGCCCGAACCGTCAATACTTAAAATAGCTGACTCATCAAAAGGACTTGCAAAAAAAGCAGATGCCAAATGACTACGATGATGTTCTACATTTTGAATTTTGGGTTTTATTTCTGATTCACTTAAACCACTTATTTCCGAAAGTTCACGTTCAATACTTTTTACTTTTTTACTGTTTTTCAAACGATCGAATAACAGCGTATTTTTTTTAGTAATATTTTTTAATAAATAAAAAAACTTACTAAATAATTTTGCTTTTGGATCTCTGCCGATACATATATAATCAACTTCTGACAGTGTTATTCCAGCTTCTTTTAAACAAAATTTTATTGCTTCGCTTGGAAAACCAGCCCAGTGTTTTATTCGCCTGAATCGTTCCTCTTCTGTCGCAGCAATCAAAATACCGTTTTTAAAAATTGCTGCTGACGAATCAGCGTGATATGCGTTTATGCCTAAAATATACATGTATTTTGTTAAGGTTTTTAAATGTCCTATTTGGTTTTAGAATTTTTTTTTATCCCTTTTTAATAAACAAAAATATTAAGTTTAAAATATCATACACTTATTTGTTTTGCAGATAACGATTCATTTCGCTCCAGAAAGTTCATCTATATATTAATAATTAATTGGTGTAATTGACAAAGTTTCACATAGTTTAAATATCACCTGAAAAGCCTTAAATAAGCTCCTAAAGGATTAGAAGGAGTAAAAAAATGTTTCGCATACTTAATATATGACTTCGACATAATTAAATACTCCTCATCCGCCATATTCATACAGACTTTTAATATATTAAAAAACTTCGCTTCTTTTTTAATAACCCATCCTGATCCAAATTCAGCGACTTCGTTCCATGGTGTTTTATCGCTAAGAATCACAGGTCGTCCATAGTTGAGTGATTCCAATATGGCATTACCAAAATTTTCACCCATTGTTGGTAAAACAAAAAAGTGGTTCTTATAATATGCGTCAACAATTTTATTGGGATTTTAAAAAACATGATATGTTGCTTTGATGTTTTTTGAAAGTTGCTTGATTATTTTTAAACAATGTTGCCAATAGATCCTATCCTTGATAGGCCCAAATAAATTATAATTAATACACCACTCAGATTTTCATTTAAATAGGTGTTTCAAAAAATATAATTGGTTTTACTTCTCTGCAATTATGGAAACTGTTGTAAAATTTGCTCTGCTTTTATTTTTTTTCTTCACTTCTAATTTCGGATCATTAAAAATTTAAATTTCTACCGAAAATATATATTTAATATAAAAAACTATAGATTTAGTTCCAAAAATATATTTTATACCTTTTTGTTCAACCAGGTCGGTTGCATGCGAAGTAACTTCTTTTATTATTGGAAGCCTTTTAAGTAAACTAATATAAATCCATTTTTTATTTTTTTTAATCCCAACGCTCCTTTCTGAAGCATGCCTCTTGGTGAAATTATTTTCGTGCATTTAAAATATATTAATGGTATTAAATTAAACCACCAGCTATAAATCCCATTGATATAAATTATATCCGGGTTGGTTTCTGAAAATATTTTCAATAGTGTTTTTTGTTGAAGATTATTTCTTGAAACATAAAAAACTTTTGCCTTCCCGTTTTCAAAATCATTCCACCGATTCGTTTAAATATTTTTTAAAGCAGTATTTTCATTGTGGTCGTGGTCTGAACAAATGATATAAAAATCAAAATCATCTCTTAAGTTTCTGACTAAATTAGCAATGAATTGTATAGGACCACTGGCTTTGTAAGCAGGGAGGAAGTAGTTATAAGAAATGAATATCTTTTTATACACTTTTCAAAATTGAAGTAATAACGTAAATAGCAATTATAATCAATGGAACATTGCCAAATCGAAATGTAAAATTTTATTCGTGAGTCATTAGAGGAAAAATATGGCAACGGACTTTATATGACCACCTGCTTTGTATGCCGAGAAGAAATGAGAATATGAAATTAATAATTTAATGACGGGAAACTTTATTTTTGTAACCCATGTTAATAATAATTTGTAAAGCCACAAGATTCAATGGGATATTACCGAAAACCATAGTAAAATTTGACTCATGAATGAGTAAAGGGAATAGCAATGCAATTCCAATAATTTTATTGACATGAAAATTAGTACCAGTATTAAATTTCCTATCTAGATAGGCATATAATACACCGAAAAGAATCATCATCAAATACATGCCGACTTGTCCAAAATTCATATATGATTCAACCAAAATAGGGGTATTCATAGAGGTATTAGTATCAGAAGCACCCAAAATGCCATAACGATGACCAAATTCTTGACCTAAAATCTCTTGTGGTTTACCTGGCCATAAAAAGCGAGGAATAAGTTTTGAAAATAACTTGTATGATTCACCATTCCAATATGGAATATTCCCAGGAGTTTCTTTAAGTACAAAAGCTAAAGCACTCGCCTGATAGGAAAAGCGCCAAAAAAAATTATCTCCATCCGTTTTTTTTTCATTATTTCTTAATAATTCAATATTTCCCTTTGAAAGAACTAATTCTTTTAGGATATAGAGTCGTTGACCTATCGAAAGATTAATATTATTTCCCCAAGTTTCAATACGATATTGAAATTTAACTACCGAGAACAACATGTAAATCACAATATTAAAAGATAGAAAAAGTAGGATGATCTTCTTCCTTATTTGCTTGTAAATGACGTAGTCTACTATTACTACAAATAGTGTCAAAACAAGAAAAGGGGCAGCCAAGCCCGAAATAATCCTTCTAGTTATTTCATAAACCAAAACAGAACCA
The DNA here is from genome assembly GCA_004322425.1 of Chitinophagaceae bacterium. Lineage (GTDB taxonomy): Bacteria > Bacteroidota > Bacteroidia > Chitinophagales > Chitinophagaceae > VBAS01. Next base: position 2,254 of record SCVJ01000027.1, on the reverse strand, counting down.
AATGTGGCCTTTTCAATAAAGGAAAGATTGATTTTTTTACTTATAAAAAACAAATTTAAACCTAGGTAAATGAACAATGTAAAATCTCCCAACTGAAGAATTGTGCTAATAAACGAGATTGATAAAAGATAAATTAATAAAAAAATAATATTTAAATTCCTTACTTTTTTTATTTCAAATGTTTTTATTGGTTCATATGGCTTTATTTTGATAAACACTTTTCGAAATAGATAAAAAGTAACAAAAAGAACTAAATAAGCCCAAAAAGAAATTTTTAGAGACTCAATGGTCAGTGGGTTTAGTTGGTAACTTTGGGCATCAATTACAAAAGGTGGTATCCCAAATGAAACCAATAAAGAAAGTCCTAACAAACCAATAAAAGGAAAATATGAAACAGACCTTTCTGATCCTTTAAAATAGAGAATTATTGGACTACAGAATAGCCAAAAATTTAATGAAGCCCAAAAAATAAAATCTTCAGAATTGTTTACTTCTTGAGAATTAATTAAATAGATAAATACTGAAAGAAAAAATATAAATACTATTAAAGAAGAATAAGATTTAAAGGTTTTATTTTCCATCTAATTTATTGCCTGATTAATACTATTTATATCTAGAATACCATTGCCCCACTGCCATTTTTTTAGAAATTTTGTACTTGTTCCCATTTTATTACATTGCATCGTATTTTTTTTACGTACTATTGAAATGCAAAGGAATAAAAAGAAAAAGCTAGGAATAATTAGGGAAAAATATGTAGTTGTCGGAACTCCCATTATAGAACTAATATGATCAAAATTTGTAGCTATATCATATTTATTAAATAAAGCAGGCACCACAAGCATAGAAACAGCAAAATTTAGATAAAGTAAATCCAAAGCATTAACTTTTTTACCTAAATAAAAAATAAACAAATAAATATTGAAATTATTATAGGAAATTCCAAACCCCAAAATTGTGATTCAGGAGTTAAATAGAAAATAATAATCGCTATTATAACAAAGATTTCAAGCAAATGAACTTTTTTTTACTTTGGAAGAGTCCAATAACACTTTAAATGTATTCATGCATTCATTATAAATTGAAAATTTTTTAAGAATCTCACTCCTTTTAAAATTCATTTCAAATAGATTTTCTGAATATTTTTTACTCAAAATTAAATTAGCAAGGTACTCATGCTCTTTAGGCGGAAAATAAATAACAGAGTCCCCTAAAATCTCATGTGCAACAGGAATGTCACCAACTAAAACAGGACTCCCAGATTGTATCGCCTCTAAATACATATGCCCAAAGGTTTCAAATAATGTTGGTATTACATTCACTTCTGCATTTTTATACAAATAAATAATTTTCTCTCTATCTAAGTTATTATAAAAAATGACATTTGATTGTATTTTTAAAGAATTAACTAAAGCATAAATATCATTCCTGTATCTATTACATACAAATTTCCCACATATAATTAAATCAAATTTATCCCCTATTATGTTACTATTGATTTTTTCTAAAGTTTTTAACAAAACTTCAATATTTTTAAACTTATACAAACTTGAACAAAAAAATATATACTTTTTGGGGGAATGAAAATTATTGTTCTTCTTAATAATAGACCACTCCTTAAAATCAAGCCCATGATGAACAAAGGTTCCCTTTATTCTTGTATTTGCTAAAAACCTCCCTACACTTTCTAGTGCAAACTGGGAGGGAAATAAATATTTTGATGCACTTAAAGATGATATGTAAGAAACAATCATATGCAATTTAGGGTATCGTAGAGTGACTAAATCTTTAGGGAGAATACTATTAGGATTTTTTATTCCCAATATTATTTTGATACCAAAAGAATAAAATGGCCCAATATCAAATGGCGAATAAATTATTTTGACTTTAATAGCAAAACAAACAATTGGGAATATTAATGTTGACCAAATAATTCGAAAAAAAATATTTTTACAAAAAGACATTTGATAAACTTGGACATTCACCGTACTAAATTTTAAAAAAAAATTATCAGTACAAAATACAATCAACTTATAGTCTAAATACTCATTTTCTTCAAAGTGTTTTACTAAAGATTTAATGTGATAATAACTTCCAAATGTGTTTGCGCCTGTAACATCAAAAGCAATTTTCGATTTAGTTATACTCATATTTAAATATTTAGTTGAATTTTAGCGCTCCCCAATATTCAACCACTAGGAAGCTATTGCTAATTTAATAATGATTTCTACCCAAGTACCAGGCATTCGCAATT
>SCVJ01000235.1 GCA_004322425.1 Chitinophagaceae bacterium | reverse complement strand
GCTCGCGTCGCTCTGGCACGCCGCGCCGGAGCCGCGTGCGTACGGCACCTTCGTCGAGCTCACCCACCTGGTCGGGGCGCTGGGCTTCGGGGCGACGGTCCAGGCGCTGAGCGGGCACCGGCTGCTGGCCGTCGACGAGTTCGAGCTCGACGACCCGGGCGACACCGTGCTGGTGTCGACCCTGCTGCGCAAGCTCGTCGACGCCGGGGTGCGCGTCGCGGCCACCTCCAACACGCTGCCCGGTGCGCTCGGCGAGGGGCGCTTCGCCGCACAGGACTTCCTGCGCGAGATCCAGGGGCTCTCAGCCCATTTCGAGCCGATCCGGGTCGAGGGTGAGGACTACCGGCACCGTGGACTGCCCGCCGCTCCGCCGCCGGTCGGGGAGGCCGTGGTCGTGGAGCGGACGGCTGCTGTCGACGGGGCCACCTGCGACGGCTTCGACGCGTTGCTGGACCACCTGACCTCGCTTCACCCGTCGAGGTACGGCGCGCTCGTCGACGACGTCACCCTCGTCGGCGTGACCGGCGTGCAGCCGCTGCACGACCAGGCGGCCGCGCTCCGACTGGTGGTGCTGGCAGATCGTCTGTACGACAGGGACATCCCGGTACTGGCCTCGGGGGTGCCGCTGGACCAGCTCTTCCCGGCCGAGCTGCTGGAAGGCGGCTACCGCAAGAAGTACCTGCGTGCGGTCAGCCGGTTGACCGCCCTGGCACGGCAGGCCGGGTAGCCCCCAGGTCGTGGCAGAGCGTGCAGGGGTCCCCCGGCCGCACTGGGCACTTCGCATCCGGTCGGATCCGTGCCTGCTCGCTCACAGCCCGAGTGTCGACCCCGACACCCTTGTGTCGACAGAGGCGTTGGTCCCGCTCAGCCCCGCCGTCGGCGCAGGACCAGGGCCGTCCCCACGGCCACCGCGCCGAGCAGGGCGACGGCCACGCCACCGCCCGTGGCGGGCAGCGAGCCGCCGGAGGGAGCCGCGGTGTCCGGCGCGCTCGGCGGAGCGACCACGGTGGGCGCGGCGCCCAGGGCGGTGCGCGCCGTGAGGGCGTGCGTGCAGCGCAGCGCCTCGACCGTGTCCACCATGCCGTGTCCGGAGTGGATGTCGATGCCCGGCGCGAGCAGGTCGTCGGCGGTCGTCTCGAGGCAGCGCTCGGCCTGCGCGGGGGTGAGGTCGGGCTTCACCTGCTGCATGAGGGCGACCACACCCGCGACGTGCGGGGCCGCCATCGAGGTGCCCGAGATGCAGTAGTAGAGCGGCTCCGCCGGGTCGAGGCACTCGGTCAGC
>SCVJ01000234.1 GCA_004322425.1 Chitinophagaceae bacterium | reverse complement strand
TGGTTCTGACCGATCGGCCGGCCGAACGCCTCCCGCTCCCTGGCGTACTTCACGCTCTCGTCGACGCAGCCCTGCGCCGCGCCGACCGCGAGCGCCGAGATCGCGATGCGCCCCTCGTCGAGGATGTGCAGGAAGTTGGCGTAGCCGCGGCCACGCTCACCCAGCAGGTTCTCCTCCGGCACCCGCACGTCCTCGAAGGTCAGCGGATGGGTGTCGCTGGCGTGCCAGCCGACCTTGTCGTACGCCGGCTCGGCCGTGAACCCCGGCGTCGGCACCGGCACCAGGATGCTCGAGATCTCCTTCTTCCCCGAGCTCGTCTGCCCCGTGACCGCGGTGACCGTGACCAGCCGGGTGATGTCGGTGCCGGAGTTGGTGATGAACGCCTTGCTGCCGTTGATCACCCACTGCCCGTCCTCCAGCACCGCGGTCGTGCGCGTGCCGCCCGCGTCGCTGCCGGCGCCCGGCTCGGTCAACCCGAAGGCGCCCAGCGCCTCGCCCGAGCACAGCATCGGCAGCCACTGCTGCTTCTGCGCCTCGGTCCCGAAGCGGTAGATCGGCATCGCGCCGAGCGAGACGCCGGCCTCGAGGGTGATCGCCACGCTCTGGTCGACCCGACCGAGCTCCTCCAACGCCAGGCACAGCGCGAAGTAGTCGCCGCCCATCCCGCCGTACTCCTCCGGGAACGGCAACCCGAACAACCCCATGTCGGCCATCCCACGCACCACGGCGTACGGGAAGGTCTTGGTCGCGTCGTGGTGCGCCGCCACCGGCGCCACCACCTCACGCGCGAAAGCCTCCACCGTCTTGCGCAGCGACTGCTGCTCCTCGGTCAGACGGGTGTCGATCACGGCGGGTCCTCCTGGACATCTGCGGGAGTCCATCGTCCCACGCCCCGGTAGGCTGGCCCGATGACCCGAGGCCCGCACGCATGAGCCTCGTCGGTTCCCTCGTCGACCGCTTCCGCGCGCTGTTCCACGAGCTGGCGAAGTTCGGCACCGTCGGCTTCATCAGCCTGCTCGTCGACCTGGCCGTCTTCAACGCAGCGCTGCACGCCATGCCGGACAGGCCGCTGACCGCGAAGGTGCTGTCGACGGTGGTGAGCGCCACCAACGCCTTCGTGCTGAACCGGATCTGGTCGTTCAAGCACCGCGAGCGCACGACGATCCGCCGCGAGTACAGCCTGTTCGTCGT
>SCVJ01000072.1 GCA_004322425.1 Chitinophagaceae bacterium | reverse complement strand
GTAGCTGATTATTTAATTAAGATCATGAAACCTATTAGAGAGAAACTTGTACTAGATAAAGAATTGATTGAGATTATTAAAAAAAGTGCCTAAGTTATAATTATTTTACTTGTAGTTCTGGACTAGGTTCTTCCTGAAGATTGTATTTTGATTTGTATCCTCGTGGATTTATCATTAAATTTTTGTAATTGTATGTTGAGGAATTTCCAATTATTACTGTGCTGATCATGCCCAGCTTATCAGAATGTTTTTCAAGGTTTTCAAGATCTGTAATAACTACTGTTTGTGATTCTCTGTATACACCCTTTACTATTGCCACAGGGGTAGTAGGTTTTCTATATTTTAGAAGAATTTTTCTAGTGTCTTGCAGCTGGTGGATTCGTTTTTTACTTGATGGGTTGTATATTACTATAACATAGTCGCCTTGTGCCGCAGCCTCAACTCTTTTTATGATAATTTCCCATGGTACTAGAAGATCACTCATGCTGACAACAGCAAAATCAGTCATTAGTGGCGATCCTATGACAGATGAGCAGGAGTTTAGTGCAGAGATGCCAGGAATTATCTCTACAGGTAAACCATTTTTTGGATCCCATCCTGATTCTGCAAGGATTTCATAGATTAATCCGGCCATACCATAGATTCCTGGGTCGCCGCTAGATACAAGCGAGACTGTTCTTCCTTGTTTTGCAAGCTCGATACATTGATGTGCTCGTTCCACTTCTTGTGTCATAGCATATCTGTAAACATCTTTTTCAGCTATTAGATCATCAATTAGACTTACGTATGTTTCATAACCTACAATTGTATCACTTTCTTCAATTGCTTCTTTTGCACGAAATGTCATGTGATCATGATGCCCTGGCCCTACACCTACAATGTATAATTTTCCTGTCAATGTGTAGCAACAGTATCATGTCAGTTAATTTATCCCTTTTTCACAAAATTCTATTGTGGTGGATCAGCATGCATACAACTTGTTATACGAGTACTCGTTATTAGTCACATTAATTGAGTGATGTATCAGAATTTAGATTAGTTTACTTTTGCAAGTTCAAACTCATCATGTAAAGCTTGGACTACAGATTTGCAATCAGAGTCTTTTACGACAAATGCTAGATTAAGTTCTGAGGATCCTTGTGCTATCATAACTACATTAACATGTTTTTTTGCTACTGCCCCAAAAACTCTGGATGCTACACCTACAGTGCCTCTCATGCCAGAGCCGATCAATGCTACTATGGCAACATCTGTAGTAATTTCGAGTTTTTTGATTATTTTACCAAGAAGTTCTATCTCTAAGGCATTTACGGCTTTATCAAGATCACTTTGTTTTACTATTATTGATATGCTAGATTCAGAAGGATTCTGTGAAATCATCATTATGTTTATTCCAGATTTTGCTAGCGTAGCAAAGATCTTTGCTGCAGTACCTGGCGCACCTACCATGCTGCCACCTCTTACATCTATGAGGCCATTATGACGAATGGCACTAACACACTTTACAGTTTTTCTAATAGCCTCATCAGGTAAGGCAGTTACCATTGTACCAAGATTTTTTGTGTTGAATGTATTTCTGATTCTCATCGGAATCTTTTTTGATAATAGTGGTTCAAAAGTACGTGGATGGATTTGCTTTGCCCCAAAAAGTGCCATTTCAATTGCTTCTGCATATGAAACTTCTTTGAGAACTCTAGTATTTTTCATGGTTTTTGGATCTGCAGTCATCAAACCATCAACATCAGTCATAAGCCAAATTTCATCAGCCTTTATGCAAGATGCTACTATTGTTGCAGAATAATCAGAGCCTCCCCGTCCAAAAGTGGTAACATTTCCATACTGATCAGCTCCTGCAAAGCCGCCTATCACGGGTATTATTTTTTTTGGTAGAAGTGAATCTATATTTTTTAGAATACGCAGTCGTGTTGTATCCATTAGCGGCCTTGATTCGCCAAAGTTAGA
>SCVJ01000026.1 GCA_004322425.1 Chitinophagaceae bacterium | reverse complement strand
TAATAACTGCAATAACAAGTACGGTAGCAGTAACTATTCGCATTTATGGTTATGGAGCAAGTCATGGAAATGGTACTTGGGGACCCGGAGATGGAACAGGGAATGATATTACAGTCTCAGGTTGGGGTAATCCATTGCCTCTTCAATTTGGAACAGTTGGTGCAATAAAAACAGAAAGTGGAGTACAAATTAAATGGACAGCTTACAATGAAATCAATGTAAGCCACTTTGAAGTGGAGCGTTGTTTCAGCAATGGTTCAACATTTATAAAGATCGGATCTGTTGTTTCATTAAGCCGATCCACTATTTCTAATTATTATTTTTTGGATGAAGAAAGAGTTTTGGGAATGAATTATTATCGTATCAAAGCAGTTGATTTGGATGGCAGAATATGGTATAGCCCTATTGTTAGAGTTTTCATTTCAAATATTGGAACGGGATTGAAAATATTCCCGAATCCGATTAGAAATAATGAAATAACATTTTATATTTCTTCACTACCCCTCGGAATTTATAATTTAGAAGTACGAAATTCATTAGGTCAAAAATTTTATAATGAAAAATTTAAGATAGAATCCGACAATATAAGCGCAAGCATAAGAATTCAACCAGTGATTGTTAAAGGGGTTTATCTTTTCAAACTATTTAATAAGGAATATAGCATTGTAAAGATTATTGTTGTACAATAAAATATTAGCGCAATCGATCTGAATTTTTTAGTAGTTGCTTATCTTTCCAAATCCCCCTTGCCGCCAAAAAAAGAAAAACCGGAATAGCAAAAGCAATCGTTGCTGTTAACGACAGGTTGCCATTCACATAGTTTTTCATTTCTAAAGTGAAAACAAGAATAAATAAAATAGAAAACGCAGTGGCCCCAATTGTAAGTGCCAATTGAAGACCTCTGTTCTTGTATAGAAAAAGAATGAATAAGCATTTTGTTGCAATTACAATTGCAAAAAGAAGTAAAACAATATTTGATTTTGCTGTTAACTCTACAAATGTTCCTTCTTGATCAAGTGGCAAAAGGTTACCGCTATAAAAAGGGAATTTGATAGTCAATAATGTACAAGCTGTCGCTGCTAAAATCCAAATAGATTGAATACGTTGAATCATAGTTTAGAATTATTTTATCCTAATTCTGGATAAAGTACAAATTGCGACATAAATTCTTTTGTCTTTTTACCTACACTATTAATTATTGATTCGTCATCAATATTCATCAATACAGTATCTACAAGATCAACAATAATTTCCATTTGATCTTCACGGAGTCCTCTTGTTGTAATAGCCGGTACGCCTACACGAATTCCCGATGTAATGAAAGGTGATTTATCATCAAAAGGAACAGCATTTTTGTTTAAGGTAATATGAGCTTTGTCTAAAACTTCTTGTGCTTTTTTACCAGTAATATTTTTATTACGAAGATCAATCAACATTAAATGATTGTCGGTCCCGTTACTAATTAATTGATACTGGCGATCCATAAATGCTTTAGCCATTGCTTGCGCATTTAACTGAATTTGTTTAGCGTACTGATTATACTCTTCACTTAAAAGTTCACCAAAGGCAATTGCTTTTGCAGCAATAATATGCTCCAGTGGTCCACCTTGAATGCCCGGAAATACAGCTAAGTCAAGGAGTGCACTCATCATACGAATGTTTCCTTTTGGATCTTTTTTTCCAAAGGGATTTTCGAAATCTTTACCCATTAATATGATTCCGCCGCGTGGTCCGCGTAGCGTTTTATGAGTTGTAGAGGTTACAATATGACAATGTTCAAAAGGCGATTTCAATAATCCTTTTGCAATCAAGCCAGCAGGATGTGCAATATCCGCCATTACTAAAGCACCAATTTCATCGGCAATAGTTCGAATGCGAGCATAATCCCAATCGCGACTGTATGCAGAAGCACCACAAATTATTAGTTTAGGTTTTTCTTCTCTAGCTTTTTGTTCAAGTTGATTATAATCAATTAAGCCTTCCTCTTTGGTAACACCATAAAAATGGGGTGTGTATAATTTACCACTAAAATTTACTAGCGAGCCATGAGTCAAATGCCCGCCCATACTGAGATCGAGGCCAAGAATTTTATCGCCGGGATTTAATACTGCAAAAAGAACAGCAGCATTTGCTTGTGCGCCACTGTGCGGTTGTACATTGGCATACTCACAATTAAATACTTTTTTAATTCTATCAATAGCAATCAATTCTGTTTGATCAACAACTTCACATCCACCGTAATATCTTTTTCCGGGATATCCTTCGGCATATTTGTTTGTCATTATATTGCCTGAAGCAGCTAATACTTGAGAGGAAACAAAATTTTCGGAAGCAATGAGTTCAATTCCAAATCGCTGACGATCCAGTTCTTTACGGAGTAAATCAAAAACGAGTGTATCTTTCTGCATGAGCAAAAATAAGTGGAACTGTTGACTGTGTAAATTTTTGTTGAACTATATTTGTTTTGTTATAAAATTTTATGAAAGCAATTATTCCGGTAGCAGGAGCGGGTACAAAACTTCGTCCGCATACTTATACGCAACCCAAAGCACTTATTCCGCTTGCTGGGAAAACAGTACTCAGTATCATCATTGAACAACTAAAATCGGCAGCTATTGATGAATTTATTTTTATAGTTGGCTATTTGGGCGATAAAATTCAGGATTATGTAAAAAGGAATTTCCCCGAAATAAAAGCACATTTTATTGGACAACCCGATAGACTTGGAATTGGACACGCTGTGGAACTGACAAGAACGATTGTTAATAATGATGAAATCGTAGTTATACTCGGCGATACAATTTGCGAATACGACGTAAAAGCGATGCTGCAAAATCCAAATTCAATGTTGGGATTGCGCAAAGTAGAAGACCCAAGAAATTTTGGTGTTGCCGAAATAAATGAAGATGGATTAATTTGTCATCTAGTAGAAAAACCACTTATTCCAAAAAGTAATTTAGCCTTGGTAGGCATTTATAAAATAAAAGAAAGTGAGTTGTTGTTTCAATGCTTAGAAACAAATATTCATCAAGGTCTTCGAAGCCACGGAGAGTTCAGCCTTACAGATGCTCTAGAACAAATGATTCAAAAAGGCGTAAAATTCAACAGCTTTAAAGTTGAGAATTGGTTTGATTGTGGAAAAAAAGAAAGCTTATTAGAATCAAATGCTAGCTTATTGAAAAAGCTTGGAAGCAATGTTGAAGAAAATCATCGATTTGAAAATACAGTTATTATTCATCCCGTAAATATTGGTGAAGGATGTAGTATAAAAAGTTCTATCATCGGCCCCAATGTTTCAATTGGAGAAAATACAATTATTGATAATTCAATAGTGAATGAATCTATTATTGGTTCGTTTTCAAAATTGTATAATATCGTTTTAGATCATTCTATTATTGGAAGCGATACAGCGATAAGCGGAGAAAGCAGAACCTTAAATATTGGTGATAATACTAGCATGAATTTAGGTTAAGTTAAATTATATGTTCTCCAACAGAATTACACAATTATTCAACATTCGGTATCCAATTATTCAAGCGGGAATGGTTTGGGCAAGCGGATGGAAGTTGGCAAGCGCAGTTAGTCATGCCGGTGGATTAGGTATTATTGGTGCAGGTTCTATGTATCCAGATGTATTACGAGAGCATATCAAAAAATGCAAAACAGCAACAACGTTTCCTTTTGCTGTGAATATTCCTTTGTTATATCCTGATATTGAAAAACTAATTGAAATCGTAATTGAAGAGAAAGTAAAAATTATTTTTACAAGTGCTGGAAATCCTAACACATGGACAAGTGTTCTGAAAGAAAATGGAATCATTGTTGTACACGTAGTGAGCTCATCAAAGTTTGCAATAAAAGCAGAAAGTGCAGGTTGTGATGCGGTGGTGGCTGAAGGATTTGAAGCTGGTGGACATAACGGAAGAGAAGAAACCACAACAATGGTGTTGATACCTGCTGTTGTGTCGGCAGTAAAAATTCCTGTTATAGCTGCTGGTGGAATAGCTACAGGAAGACAAATGTTGGCTACAATGGTAATGGGTGCTGAGGCTGTTCAAATAGGAAGCAAGTTTGTAACAAGTGTAGAAGCTTCATCACACAATAATTTTAAAAACGCAGTAGTGAGTAGTAAGGAAGGAGACACTGTGTTAACGATGAAACAATTGACGCCAGTTCGGTTATTGAAAAATAATTTTTATAGAAAAGTAGAAGAAGCAGAAAATCGTGGTGCATCCGTAGAGCAATTACAAGAATTATTAGGTAGAGCAAGATCAAAAAAAGGAATGTTTGAAGGCGAACTGGAAGAAGGAGAATTAGAAATTGGTCAGGTAAGTTCTTTGTTAAACGAAATTTTACCGGCAGCAGAAATTGTTAAAAATATATGGAATGAATTTGAGGAGGCGCTCATCAATCCCATCAAAAAAGAGGATTAGCTTTTCTATTCAAATTTTTTTAAGAACGTCGAATCCATTTAATCATTTCCTTCCAACTGGCTTTTTTACCATACAGTAAAATTCCGGTTCTGTAAATTTTTCCGGCAAACCAAGTGGTTAAAATAAAACCACCAATCAATAAAATCATTGATAAAAACAGTTGCCAGTAAGGAACAGCTTCCGGTACACCGTTTGCTATTCGTCCCATCATAATAATGGGTGAGGTAAACGGTATCATACTTCCCCAAAATGCCAACGAACTATCGGGGTTTTCGATAGAAGGGGCAAGCATGATAAACGCAAAGATGATGGGCAATGTAATGGGCAACATTAGCGATTGTGCTTCTTGTGGATCTTCATTTATTACACTTCCAACGGCTGCGAAAAGGGATGCGTAAAATAAATAGCCACCTAAAAAGTAAAACAAAAAACAGGAGATTATTAACGACCAATTTACTTCTGAAATAAAAGTTGCCTTGGCTTGCAATAATTCAAACGCAACGGTATTGGAGGATCCGCCAGGTAATTGCTGCTGCATTTCTTGTATTTGTTTAAATTGTTCAACGACATCACTCGGTATAAACAATTGTACTGCGGAAAGTAGAAGAATGATAAAAAGAATCCATAAAACTAATTGGGTTAATCCCACGGCAGCAATACCAATTATTTTACCCATCATCAACTGGAATGGTTTTACCGAGGAAACCATAACTTCTGCAATGCGATTTGTTTTTTCTTCCATCACTCCGCGCATCACCATTGCCCCGAAAATAAACATCGTAAGGTAAATGAGAATGCCACTGCCGAAGCCTACTCCATAGGCCAAACCTGCGTTTGCTTCTTCGCCGGTTGTTAATTCATTGGTCAGTTGAAAAGCATTTTCGCTAGCCGTACTGATAGAATCCAACACATTTTCATCAATACGCAATTGCTTCAACATATTATTTTCGATGACATTGTTTATTTGCCATTTGATATAATCCATCGTTTCCATGCTCAAGGTTTTTGGCGATTCAATCACAAATTTTTGATGAGACGAATCGGATGGAATTCGTAGAATACCGGAATACCCTTTATAGAGATAGTTGTCGGTTGTTACAGAATGAGTGAAATCGAAAATAACAATGGTTGAATCGCTTTTCAAGGCTTGTTTAAAAAGATTCGCCTCTGTAATCACCGCAATCGTATCCACTGTTTTCGATTTAACGGCTAAAAATGTTGATCCAACAATAAACAATAAAAAAACGATGGGTAAAAGAAAAGTAGTAAGTAAAAAAGTTTTATTTTTTACTCTTGTCAGATATTCTCTTCTAATGATGATAAAAATTTTATTCATAACTGGGAATTAAGAATTAATGGGTTGAAACTGGCGGGTTAAAGGAGTGCCTTCCACTAGTTTAATAAAAATATCATTTAGTGATGGCAATATTTCATGGAATGAATTTATTTGAATCCCAGAACTTAAGAAATAATTTAATACATCGTTTGGTTTAAATCCTTCCTTTATTTTTATGATGTAGGATTGATCTTTTGTGCCAATCAATTCAAAAGCAATATTTCCTTTAAGTAAAGGTTTCTCTTCAAATCCAATACTGAAAAGGCTTTCCTTAAAATCATTTTTTACTTGGTTTAACGATCCATCTAAAATTTTTTTACCCTTATTTACTAAAACAATATGATCGCAAATTTCTTCCACCTGCTCCATTCTGTGCGTACTAAAAATAACGGTACATCCTTTTTCTGATAATTTATAAATTTCATCTTTTATTAAATTACTATTCACCGGATCCAAACCGCTAAATGGCTCATCGAGAATAATAAGTTTTGGATGATGTAAAACTGTGGTAACGAACTGAAGTTTCTGGCTCATTCCTTTCGATAAATCTTCAACTTTTTTATTCCACCAACTTTGCATTTCAAATTTTACAAACCATTCTTTGATTTGCGACATTGCTTCATCTTTCTTTAATCCTTTCAATTGTGCCAAGTAAAGAGCTTGTTCGCCAATTTTCATTTTTTTGTAGAGCCCGCGTTCTTCCGGCATATAACCAATATGAATAACATCATTGTTGGGGTCAAAAATTTTTCCGTCAAATAAAATTTGTCCTTCATCGGGATAAAAAATGCCAGTTATCATCCGAAGAAGTGTTGTTTTGCCTGCGCCATTCGGTCCCAGCAAACCAAATATGCTTCCTTTTTTTACTTCAAAGCTGATGTCATCAACAGCCTTTTGTGTTGCAAAATGTTTTTTGAGATTTTGAATTTCTAAAATTGGCATAAGGTTATTTTTTTCGACTTTCAAATATAACTATTCTTCTTTTTTGGTTGTAAAGATGATGTTATAAAATTGTTAGATTTAGTTCAACGTAAATATTGGGCAATGATGGAATCAGCTACTCGTTCTCCATCCATCGCTGCACTTACAATTCCACCGGCATAGCCTGCTCCTTCGCCGCAGGGGTATAAATTTTTTATTTGCGGATGCGTTAGTGTGTCTGAATTTCGAGGAATTCGAACTGGAGAAGAAGTGCGAGATTCCGTAGCCACTACTACAGCTTCATTAGTTAAGTATCCACGCATTTTTTTACCAAATTCTTTAAATGCCAATTGTAATGAATCATGAATAAAAGTGGGTAATATTTCTTTTAAAGATGAAGAATGAATTCCAGGTAAATAGGAACAAGTCGGCAATGACGATGATGTTTTGTTTTCAATAAAATCTACCAAGCGTTGTGCTGGTGCAACAAATTTTCCTCCGCCGGCATCAAATGATTCTTGTTCTATGTGTTCCTGAAAATTTAATGTTGCCAATGCTCCATATTTTTCAAAAGATGGAATATCTTTTTCCTCAACAGTTACTACAACACCACTATTTGCAAAGGGATTATTTCTTTTAGAAGGACTCCAACCATTTACTACTAATTTGCCTTGTTCAGTAGAAGCAGGAGCAATTATACCACCAGGGCACATACAAAAAGAAAAAACACCTTTACCATTTATTTGTTGCACAAGACTATAAGAAGCGGGAGGTAAAAAAGTTCCTCGGCCCAAATCATTTGTAGTGGATGAATTAATAGGGCAGTGATATTGAATTGAATCGATCAAACTTTGCGGATGCTCGATTCGCACACCCAATGCGAATGGTTTAGCTTCAATCAATATTTTTTTGTTATGCAAAAGTCGAAAGACATCTCTCGCAGAGTGGCCTGTAGCAAGTAATACCGCATCGCCTTCAAAACTGCTTCCATCTTCAGTTAGTACCGATTTTATTTTTTCATTAGCGATTGTAAAGTCAGTTAATTTTTTTTCAAATAAAAATTCGCCACCGCAATCAATAATTTGCTTTCGAATAGCACCTATAATATTGGGTAATTTATTAGTGCCAATATGCGGATGTGCTTCATAAATAATATTTTCTTGTGCGCCGAAATAAACTAATAAATTCAGAATTCGGGAAATGTCGCCACGTTTAGAACTTCGTGTATATAATTTTCCATCGCTATACGTTCCGGCACCACCTTCACCAAAACAATAGTTGCTTTCATCATTCAGAATACCTTCTTTATTAAGTATCGCCAAATCTCTTCTTCTGGCTTTTATATCTTTTCCTCTTTCAAGAAGAATGGGTTTAATACCATGTTCGATAAGTTTCAACGCTGCAAATAAACCTGCGGGGCCTGTTCCAATTATTATAATTTTTGTAGTTGATTTTGATACATCCTGAAATGAAAAAGTAGGCAGCAATTTTTTTTTGAATTCTTCGTTGAGAGTTGCTTCCAAACTAATATTTACAAATACATTTCTGCTTCGGGCATCAAGAGATTTTTTTAAAAGGGTGTATCCTGTTACAGAAGAGATAGAGCAGCCTTGCTCAGTAGCAATAATTTGATGGATTAGATTGCTGTCATCAGCTTCGTGAGGTTTTAAGCGGAGGGTGAAATTTTTTTTCATATCAACACGGTCGGGGAGTTATTCCGAAACGAATGAATGCAAAGGTGTAACATTTTAGGCATAAAAAAAGTTGCCATTTTTTAGGGCAACTTTTCAATATTAATTCGGTTAATTAATTCGAAATTTTAAGTACAACTCTTCTATTCAATGCTCTGCCTTCTACAGTAGAATTGTCTGCAATGGGCTGTTCTTCTCCAAAACCTGTAGCAGTTATTCTATTAGAGTTTATTCCTTTGGAAACAAGATAATCTTTAACGGTAGTAACTCTATTATTACTAAGCTTCATATTGAGTTCATTTGAACCTGTTTTATCAGTATGACCTTCAATTGAAAGATTGTAAGTTGGATTATCATTCAACATTTGAGCTAACTCACTAAGCGGACCGTAAGACATCGTTTGTAGTTTAGCACTGTTGGATTCAAAATAAATACTTCTTGCAATGGCTTCTGTTTTTTTCACAATTTCATCCTTAATAATTGTAGGAGGAATGAATTGTACTACTTCCACTTCTGGGCAGCCATCATTTTTTGTTGAACCAGCAACATCAGGGCAAAGATCTTTATTATCAGTTACACCATCTTTATCGCGATCTGGATGTGGGCAGCCTTGATACTCTGCAACTCCAGCCATTTCTGGGCATTTATCATTTTCATCATCTATACCGTCTTTATCGGTATCAGGAACAGGACAACCGTTGTATTTAGCAAGTCCCGGAACTGTTGGACATTTATCCTTACTATCTAATAAGCCATCAGCATCGCTGTCTTTTTCAGGAGCAGGAGGTGGTGGAGGTGGAGGAAGTGGAGGTGCTTTATGAAATCTTAAGCCAATAGAAAATTGAAAAGCTCTATTATTAGTTGATACATTTCCGATAGGATAAACCTTATTAAAACCATGTATGTAACGGCCACCAAATACAAGATGTTTATTAAACCACCATTCAAAACCACCGGTAGCAGAAATATCATACTCGTTTACAGATTTTGAGATATTAAACAAACCATACTTGTTATCTTCCCGAGCATAAATGATGGCATCTCCCTGAGGACCAGCCATTGCCGTCAATTTTTTAGTGATTTTGTATTTAAAAAGAATTGGAACAGAAAAATAGTTGAATCGTAAATTATGTTTTTCGTTCAATTCAGTGAGAATGTCAGCTCCCATTGAAGAGTACAAAAATTCGGGTTGTACAGAAAGTGGAGAATTGAATACAGGAATATTTACAAATGCTCCTGCAACAAATCCACGACGGTAGTTGGATTCAAGAACACCGGCAATTTTTCCAGAAAGCGCTGCTTTGGAAATATTGGTTCCAGTTTTTATTCCCAAAGAAGTCTTATTAAAATCTAAAATTTCAACAAGCTTTTTTTGAGCATCAACTGTTAAAGACAAAAAAAGAACATTGGCAAGAATGAATACGATTTTTCTCATAGCTTAAAATTGGTGCCCCAAAGTAAGGATAAATTTAATTACGAGCAAGAAAGTTTTAGTTTTTTTATAGATATCTTTCGCCTTTCGTTTTTTATTAAATAAACCAGCTCTATAGAAATTTTGTTTTGTCAAGAGAACCGCATTGTTTAAAATTGCTTTGTTTATGAAAGGAAGAATATTCATTTTGATTTTGGGAGCGGCGGTTTTTCAATTATCATGTTCCTCATCATACCAAACTCAATCGATTCAGTTTAGCAATAATAGAATTTATGCCTCGGGTACTGTCAATGAAGCGTTGCAAAAAAAAATGCTTCCTTATGCCGACAGCGTAAATAAATCGATGAACGAAATAGTTGGAATTTGTTATAAAACATTGGACAAAAAACAACCGGAATCAACATTAGGAAATTTTATTGCTGATGCAATGTTATTTGGAGCGAAAGAAAAATATCAAATTACAATAGAGGCCGCTTTTGTAAATTATGGAGGAGTGAGAATTGCTCAGATGGCCGATGGGCCTATAACAAAAGGCAAAATATTTGAGTTGATGCCTTTCGACAATTTAATAATAGTTCAAAAAATTAAAGGCGATGTGTTGCAACAATTTTTAGACTTAATTGCTTCGAAAGGGGGATGGCCACTTGCTGGAATTTCTATGGGGATTAAAAATAAAAAAGCAGTAGCGGTAAAAATTAATGGGGAGTTGCTCGATCCTAATTTATATTATTCTATTGCAAATTCAGATTATGTTGCCAATGGCGGCGATAATGCCGAAATGCTTCGTACTATTCCTCAACTTTCAAAAGGATACTTATTAAGAGACGCCATTTTTGATTATATAAAAACTTTTCAACAGCTAGGGAAACCCATTGTTGCCGTTGAAGAAAAAAGAATTGTGTATGTTGAATAGAAGAAAATTTTTGCAACAATCAGTTTTAACGGCAGGTTCCGTTTCATTAAGTCTTCCTGTAATAGCAAGAGAGTTGGAAGATTTATCCGAAGTGAATCGATTGACCATTTTACATACAAACGATACCCACAGCAGAATTGATCCTTTTCCAATGGACGGAACGAGGAATCAAGGGCTTGGTGGTGTTGCTGCTCGTTCTCAGCTCATTAATCAAATTAGAAAAGAAGGAGATCAAGTTTTGCTTTTAGATGCTGGCGATATATTTCAAGGCACTCCTTATTTTAATTTATACAAAGGCGAACCTGAAATAAAAGCCATGTCGGAAATGCAATACGATGCTACTACAATTGGCAATCACGATTTTGATGCAGGGTTGGAAAACCTCGCGAATCAACTTACAAGACATGCCACATTTCCTATGTTGGTTTGCAATTATAATTTTTCACAAACTCCAATGGAATACCAATATGAACCATATAAAATTTTTAAAAAAGGTAAATTGAAAGTAGGTGTGTTGGGAGTTGGAATTGAGATGAAGGGATTGATTGCTGATAATTTAATTGAGAAAGCTGTGTATTCAGATCCTGTTCGAGCTGCCAATGAAACCGCTTATTTTTTGAAGAAACAAAAAGATTGTGATTTAGTGATTTGCCTTTCCCACCTTGGATTTCAATACAAAGAAGACAAAATAAGTGACGAACGTTTAGCGCAGGAATCTGAAAATATTGACTTGATCATTGGAGGGCATACGCATACATTTTTTGATGCTCCATTACGGTATAATAATAAGCAACAAAAGGAAGTCATTGTAAATCAAGTAGGTTTCGGCGGTATTGTATTGGGGCGTCTTGATTTTGAATTTTCAAAGTTTTCGAAGAGGCAATTAGTCAATTCTACATCAATAAAAATAATTTCAAAATAAATGTGGATAAAAATTTTTTGTTGTGAAAGAATAATCGATATTCGCTCTCCCAACTAATTTTTTATAAAAGTTTTTGGGTTCGAAAAAAAGTTTTCACACCACAATAACTGTAGCTTACAATGGAGAAAAATGTTGAGTTAATTTGGAGCAATTGTTTAAAAATTGTTAAAGACATTGTGGAATGGCAGCATTACAAAACATGGTTTGAACCCATCAAACCAATTTCATTAAAAAATAACATTCTGGTAATTCAAGTTCCCAGTCAATTCTTTTTTGAATATCTCGAAGAGCATTATGTAAATTTATTAGCCAAGACCTTGAAAAGAGAATTGGGGAAAACTGGAAGATTGGAATATCGTATTATGGTGGATAGTGGCAATAAAAAAGCCCAGCCCGTAACAATGGATATTCCCGGACAAGGTTATAAAGTACATTCCAATAACGAAATGGATTTTCCACTAGTGATCAATAATCCCATCAAAAATCCATTTGTAATTCCAGGAATAAAAAAAATGCAGATTGATCCTCAGTTAAATCCGAGTTATACTTTCGACTCGTTTATTGAAGGGGATTGTAACCGTGTGGCTCGGAGAGCGGGAATTGCCGTTGCAGAAAAGCCAGGTGCCACCTCTTTTAACCCTCTTGTTATTTATGGCGGAGTAGGTTTGGGAAAAACACATTTGGGGCAAGCCATTGGAAATGAAGTTAAAAGGTCACATCCAAATAGGGTTGTTCTTTATATTAGTTCCGAAAAGTTCATCAATCAATTTATTGACCATAGCCGCAATAATGCCATCAACGACTTTATTCACTTTTATCAATTGGTGGATGTTTTAATTGTTGACGATGTTCAATTTTTTGCAAAAGCAGAAAAAAGCCAGGATGCTTTATTTGCCATTTTTAACCATCTACATCAATCAGGCAAACAACTTATTTTAACAACCGATAAGGCTCCCAAAGATTTAGAAGGAGTTCAAGAAAGATTATTAAGTCGTTTTCGTTGGGGACTTAGCGCCGATTTACAAGTGCCAGATTATGAAACACGAATTGAGATTTTAGAAAATAAAATGAAAAAAGACGGCATGGAAATGCCGATGGAAGTTGTAAAATATTTGGCATACAACATCAACAATAATATTCGTGAGTTGGAAGGGGCATTAATTTCTTTATTGGCGCAATCTTCATTGAACAGACGAGAAATAGATTTAGATCTTGCCAAAAAAGTTCTTCGCAATTTTGTGCGCACTTCCAGTAAAGAAATTACAATTGAAACAATTCAG
Source organism: Chitinophagaceae bacterium (assembly GCA_004322425.1). Lineage (GTDB taxonomy): Bacteria > Bacteroidota > Bacteroidia > Chitinophagales > Chitinophagaceae > VBAS01. The sequence continues at coordinate 4,790 of SCVJ01000026.1, read as the reverse complement.
AAATTGGTATGTGAATTTTTTGATGTAACCTACGATAAGCTTTTACAAAAAACACGCAAAAGAGAAATTGTACAAGCCCGACAAATTACCATGTATCTTTCAAAAGCCTTTACCAAAAATTCGTTAAAGACAATCGGCGATCATTTTGGTGGACGCGATCATACAACGGTTATTCATTCCTGCCAAACAGTAAAGAATTTGATGGATACAGAAAATATTTTCAGAGAAAACGTTTTAGAACTACAGCAAAAAATACAATTAGCATCTTTATAATAGCAAATCCAAATTAGTAGTCCCCGGTTAATAAATAAGCCAGGGATTTTTTATTAGATGAAAAAGTGGAAATAAGTAGTTCAGAAACAAATTAATCTTTATTTTTGCCACCCCTTAGAAATAAGGTTTGGAGGGTGAGGTGGGTGAGTGGCTCAAACCAGTAGTTTGCTAAACTGCCGTACGGGTTAAACTGTACCGAGGGTTCGAATCCCTCCCTCACCGCCAATTTTTCGGGAAGTAGCGCAGGCCGGTAGCGCACCTGGTTTGGGACCAGGGGGTCGCAGGTTCGAATCCTGTCTTCCCGACTTGTTTTAAAAATCTCGCGAATAGCGAGATTTTTTTATGATAAAAATTGAAAGAACAGCGGCTAATATCCCAATTAGGATTCCTCCCAAAACATCGGTTGCAAAATGTTGCGCCAAATAAACTCTGGAATAGCCCACAAAAAAAGCCATCAAGGGTAAAAGGTAAAAGCCAATTTTATTGCGAAGCTGAAAGGATAATAAAATGGCAATGGTAAAAGCCGATACGGTATGTCCCGATGGAAAGCTATAACGATGATGGAGCGTTACTCCTTCAACAAAATGTACTTGAAATTGTGCAGTCAAAAAACTGATGGGCCTCAACTCTTCCGGAAAAACAACTCTTTTTAATAATTGTGCCAATACCGAAGAAATTAAAAAACTTAGCAAAACCACCCACACCCACTCTTTTTTTCTTGCAAGCGTAAAAAGAAAAAAGGGAATCCACAACAATCCGTCACCCAAAAAAGTATAATAACGAAAGAAGAAATCAAAGAAACTGTTATGATGGCTGTTGATCAACTGAAAAGATTCAAACTTGCCTGTAGCAAGTATAAAAATTCCTGCAATAATTGCCAGGAGGAAAGAAAACAGAAAAGGTGTTTTGTAAAAATTATTTGAATTATTTTGTGCCATTCTCTTTGTACCACAAATTTAATACAGCTACGAGTGAATAAAAAGTTATAAATGAAACATTATGTAATAACAGGCGGCGCAGGGTTTATTGGTAGTAATTTGATTCGAAACTTGTTGCAGCAAGGCGAAGAGCTAACTATAACTTGTATCGACAAGTTGGATGATTTCTATTCAGTGGCCATCAAAGAGCAGCATATTCAAGAATTTAAAAAAAGTAAGCAATTCCGCTTTTTACGGATTGATATTGATACGGCAACCGTGTCGGCATTGGAGGAATTGATTTTGGAACCGGTTGATGTTATTATTCACTTAGCGGCTAAAACAGGTGTTCGGCCAAGTCTTTCCAATCCGTTGGCCTATCAGCAAACAAATATCAGAGGCACCCAACTTATGCTAGATTTTTCCCGGGCAAAAAAATGTCATCAATTTATTTTCGCATCCTCCAGCAGCGTTTATGGAGAAAATAAAAATTTCCCATGGAAGGAGACGGAACCATTATTGCCGATTAGTCCGTATGCAATGACAAAGCTATCGGGTGAAATGTTGGGACATATTTATCATCATATTTATGGACTTCGATTCATTGCGTTACGATTCTTTACGGTTTATGGTCCCGGCCAGCGACCGGATTTAGCTATTCACAAATTTGTAAAAAATATTTTGGAAGAGAAGTCCATCAGTTTCTTTGGAAAAGGAGCGAGTAGCAGAGATTACACATACATTGATGACATCGTGCAAGGAATAAAGGCGGCTATTGCGTACACTAATTCAGGGTTTGAAATTATCAACTTAGGAAATAATAAATCGATTGTGTTACATAAATTAGTTGCAGAAATTGAAGAAGTTCTAAAAAAGAACGCTACGATTCACTATTTACCAGAACAACCCGGAGAAGTACATTCCACTTTTGCTGATATTACAAAAGCAAAAGATTTGCTAGGCTATCAACCGAAAATGAAATTGAAAGATGGGCTTCAATTATTTTATGATTGGTATGTAACCAATCGCGACTTACTTAATTCCTAATTTCTTTACTCCCAGAGTAAAATTTTCTTACTAGATATGTCTTTTTTTGTTGCGATTCGAAATAAGTACGCATATTAATTTCTGCAAGAATACCAATGGTGATAAACTGAATGCCACCTAAAAATAAAATAACGCCAAGCATCAGTAGCGGCCTATTCCAAATATCTTGTCCTGAAAGTTTTAGTACAAGCAAATAAATATTGATTAGCACGCCGATACCAAAACTTAAAAAGCCGATGGTTCCAAAAAGATGCATTGGTTTTTGTAAATACAAACGCATAAAAACCATCAACATCAAATCGCTTAATACTTTAAATGTTCGCGTAATTCCATATTTACTTTTGCCAAATCGTCGTGGAAAATGGTTGACATCAATTTGTGTAATCCGTGCTCCTTGTAATTTTGCCAACACAGGAATAAAACGGTGTAACTCGCCATATAGGCCTAACTCTTGGGCAATTTCGCGTTTGAAAATTTTTAAGGTACATCCATAATCTTTAATGTAAACACCCGTCATTTTTCTTATAAGAGCATTGGCAATTTTACTGGGAAGCTTTCTCAAAAAAAATCCATCTTTTCTGTTTTTTCTATTTCCGGCAACCATATCCCAATCTTCTTCTTTTAACAGTGCTAGCATTGGAGGAATATCTGCTGGATCATTTTGCAAGTCACCATCTAATAACGCAATATAATTTCCTTTGGAGTGATCAATGCCTGCTGTCATTGCATTACTTTGACCATAATTTTTTCTTAATTCAACCAGATGAATTCGCTCATTGGAATGTTCGAGAATTTGTTTTTTACTTTCATCCGTCGAGCCATCATCGACTATAATAATTTCGTAATTAATGCCAACAAGTTTATTCTTAATTGAATCAAACAAAGGTTTGATATTTTGCTCTTCATTTAAAACGGTGATGATAATGGATAATTCGGGCATAGATTTTTTGCTATTCGGTAAAGATAATTATCCTTTATTTGTTTTTAATAGTAAAAGATGCATTAGTTATATTTTTGACAAGTGGAAAAAGTTGAAACAATAAACAAAGAAAAAGGCGAGAAAGAGGAGGCCATTGAGGTTTTTGGTGCCAGAGTGCATAACCTTAAAAATATTGATATTTCTATTCCAAAAAACAAGTTAGTTGTTATTACTGGAGTAAGCGGTAGCGGTAAATCATCACTCGCATTCGATACAATTTATGCAGAAGGTCAACGACGATATTTAGAAACCTTTGGAACTTATGCTCGTCAATTTATTGGCGATATGGAGCGGCCTGATGTAGATAAAATAACCGGACTTTCTCCTGTTATTGCAATCGAACAAAAAACAACGAATAAAAATCCCAGATCTACCGTGGGAACGGTAACTGAAGTGTATGATTTTCTTAGACTTTTATTCGCAAAAATTGGTGAAGCATACTCGTATAACACACATAAACCCATGGTGAAATGGAGCGAAGAAGAAATTGTTGAAAATATTTTTACAAAATATAAAGATCAAAAAATTTCTTTACTAGCTCCAATTGTTCGTGGAAGAAAAGGGCATTACAGAGAACTATTTGAAGAAATTAGAAAAAAGGGGTTTTTAAAAATCAGGATTGATGGTGAAATAAAAGATATCGTTCCAAAAATGCAAGTGGATAGGTACAAAATTCATGATATTGAAGTTGTGATTGATAGAATGATGGTTGATGATAATTTGAAATCTAGGTTGAGTCAAAGTGTACAACAAGCATTGAAAATTGGAAAAGATCTTTTGATTTTGTTAATTGAAGAAAAGAATCAAATTCAATTCAGCAAACAATTAATGTGCGAAGAAACAGGCATCAGCTACGAAGAGCCATCTTCCAATTCTTTCTCATTTAATTCACCCTACGGTGCTTGTCAAGCCTGCAAAGGATTAGGTACACAGAGCGACATGAATTTGGAAGCTATAATTTCCGATGACAAACTCAGCATTAGTGAAGGAGGCATTGTGCCACTTGGAAAAGAACGAGATGCTTGGGTGTATAAACAAGTGCAGGAAGTGGCTAAAAAGAATAAAATTTCACTTACAGTTCCAATTTGCGAATTGCCTAAACAATCGTTGAATATTATTTTATATGGAAATGAGGAAGGTGTCCAAAACGAAATTGATTTAGAGAATTTAAAATTCGATCCGCAAGCACCTTTTGAAGGAGTTATTAATACTCTACAACGATGGTTCAATAATCCATACAGCGAAACGTTGCGCGATTGGGTAGAAGAATATATGATCATTTCACCTTGTGAATCTTGCAAAGGCACTCGATTGAAAAAAGAAAGTTTATGGTTTAAAATTGGCGGTAGAAATATTTCCGAATTGAGCAATATGAACTTGGATAATCTTATTGCATGGTTTGATGGAATTGAACTGAGAATTAATAACAAACAAAAACTTATTGCCAAAGATGTTTTGAAAGAGGTTAGAGACCGGTTGCAATTTTTATTAGATGTCGGGTTGACTTATTTGTCACTATCTCGATCGGCTAAATCGCTTAGTGGTGGCGAGTCACAGCGCATAAGATTAGCAAC
>SCVJ01000136.1 GCA_004322425.1 Chitinophagaceae bacterium | reverse complement strand
ACAGCGCCGCGATCACCTTCGAGCTGCCGGAGGAGCTGCAGGCCCGCTTCGCCTTCCGGCCGGGGCAGCACCTCACCCTCCGCCGGGTGGCCGACGGGCAGGACCTGCGGCGGACGTACTCCGTCTGCACCAGCGCGGCCGGCGGCCCGCTCCGCGTCGCGGTGAAGCGGCTGGAGGGCGGGGTGTTCTCGACGTGGGTGCTCGACGCGCTCCGGCCCGGCGACGTGCTCGAGGTGCTGCCGCCCGCAGGGCGCTTCGGCCCGGCGGTCGACCCGGCGCGGGCACGGAAGTACGGCCTGGTCGCTGCCGGCAGCGGGATCACGCCGGTGCTGTCGATCGCCTGGACGGTGCTCGACGTCGAGCCCGAGTCGGAGGTCGTGCTCGTCTACGGCAACCGCACCAGCGGCGACGTGATGTTCCTCGAGGAGCTGGCTGACCTCAAGGACCGCTTCCCGGACAGGCTGCAGGTGCTGCACGTGCTGTCGCGCGAGGAGCAGGAGTCCGAGCTGCTGTCCGGCCGGATCGACCGCGCGCGGTTGCAGCGGCTGCTCGACACGCTGCTCACCGACGTCGACGAGTGGTACCTCTGCGGTCCGTTCGGGATGGTGACCGACGGGCGGCAGACGCTGCTGGACGCCGGGGTCGACCCGTCCGCCGTCCACGTCGAGCTCTTCCACGCCGACGCGCCGCCGCCCCGGGTGCGCACGGTCCCGGCGGGGTCCGCCGACACGGCAGTGGTCACCGTCGTGCTGCACGGCCGTACGACCGCGGTGTCGGTGCCCAAGGACGGCGGCTCGGTGCTCGACGCCGTCCTCGCGGTCCGCGCCGACGCCCCGTTCGCGTGCAAGGGCGGCGTCTGCGGGACCTGCCGCGCGCGCTGCGTGAGCGGCTCCGTGGAGATGGACGTCAACTACGCCCTCGAGCCGGACGAGCTCGCCGCGGGGGTCGTCCTCACCTGCCAGTCGCACCCCACGAGCGACGAGGTCCGGCTCGAGTTCCTCTGATCCGGTGGTCCCGTGACACGGACCGCCGCACGGAGGACGCTGGCTCGCGTGCAGCAGACGGCACCCCCGCGC
>SCVJ01000233.1 GCA_004322425.1 Chitinophagaceae bacterium | reverse complement strand
GGGCACTCCTGGCCCTGAAGGAGAACGAGCGCGTGGCGGAGGCCTTCGGCATCAACGTCACCGCGTTCAAGCTCATCGCCTTCGTCATCTCGGGCACCCTCGCCGGCGTGGCCGGAGCGCTCCTTGCCTACCGGATCGGTCTGGTGACCGCGTCGGGGCTGGGGTTCAACCTGGCGCTCACCTTCGTGCTGATGACGGTCGTCGGCGGCCTCGGGTCCAGGATCGGTGTCATCCTCGGCGCCTCGCTGTTCGCCTCGCTCTCGTTCATCCTGGAGGAGACCTGGATGCACGAGGTCCAGCAGTTCCTCGTCGGACTGCTGTCCTTCGGCAGCACCAGCGCCGAGGCGAACCTCACGCAGTACGCCGTGGGCTTCCTCGGCGCCCTCGGGCTGCTGCTGACCATCGTCCAGTTCCCGGGCGGTCTCGGGCAGCAGCTCCGCGCCTTCTTCGACTGGACGTGGGGCAAGCCCTTCGACGTGCACGCTCTCCTGCACCCGCAGGACGACGGCCCCGGCGCTGTGGAGGGCTCCAGTGTCCGTGCTTGAGGTCAGCGACCTGTCGATCCGCTTCGGCGGGCTGCAGGCGCTGCAAGACGTCAACCTCGAGGTCAACGAGTACGAGATCGTCGGCCTGATCGGTCCCAACGGCGCCGGCAAGACCACGGCGTTCAACTGCATCACCGGCTTCTACCAGCCCAACACCGGGTCGGTGCGCTACCGGGGGCAGGACGTCACGAAGGCGCCGCCGCACGTGAAGGCGGCCATGGGCTTCGGGCGCACGTTCCAGAACGTCGGCATGGTCAAGAGCGCCACGGCGATCGAGAACCTCAAGACCGCCCAGCACGCCAAGGCGGGCTACGACGTGCTGTCCGGCCTGGTCGGCACGAGCCTGACCTCCAAGCGGGAGCGGGAGCTCACCGCCAAGGCCGACGCCATCCTGGACCTGCTCGGCCTGCAGTCGATCCGCGACAAGAAGGTCGGCGGGCAGTCCTACGGCACGCTCAAGCTGCTCGAGCTCGGCTGCGCGCTCGCGACGGACCCGGACATCCTGCTGCTCGACGAGCCGACCTCCGGCATGGGCCCGGAGGAGTCCGACGAGCTCGGAGACCGGCTGCTCACGCTGCGCAAGGAGTTCGCGCTGACGATGCTCGTCATCGAGCACCACGTGCCGCTCGTGCTCCGCGTCTGCGACCACGTCTACGTCCTGAACTTCGGCCGGCTGCTGGCCGAGGGCAAGCCGAGCGTCATCCAGACCCACCCGGAGGTCGTCGCGGCCTACCTGGGCGGCGAGGCCCCCGAGGCTCTCGAGGCCACGACCGAGACCGCCGAGGACGCCGAGCTGGACGCCCTCACCGAGCAGGCGGCTCGTCACCACGACGACCCCGACGCGCCCGCACCCGAGGTGGACCACGAGCCGGCGCCACCGACGCGACGCCGTCGGACTGCCGCGGCCCGCGCCGCGACCGACGAGG
>SCVJ01000232.1 GCA_004322425.1 Chitinophagaceae bacterium | reverse complement strand
GAGTGCGCCCTGAGGCCCAACGCAGCCTGTATGCCGTGCGCCGCGCTGTGGCCGCGTGTGGTTACCAGGAAGCGATCACCTTCAGCTTCGTGGAAGAAAAGTGGGAAGCCGACTTTGCCGGCAACGCGCAGCCCATCCGCGTGCTCAACCCTATTGCCAGCCCGCTGGCGGTGATGCGTTCCAGCCTGATCGGAAGCCTTGTTGAGGTCCTCAAGACCAATCTGGCCCGCAAGGCAGACCGCGTGCGCATTTTTGAAGTGGGCCGTGTGTTCAAGCGTGACGCCTCCATGCTGGATGGCGACCAGACCGTGGCCGGCTTTGACCAGCCTGTGCGCGTCAGCGGCCTGGCCTATGGCTCGGCAGAGGCCTTGCAATGGGGGCAGGCGGCCCGCAACGTGGATTTCTTCGACGTCAAGGGCGATGTGGAGGCTCTGCTGGCCCCGCGTCAGGCGCAGTTCGTCAAGGCCGAGCATCCCGCCTTCCACCCCGGCCGTTGTGCCCAGGTGGTGGTGGAGGGCAAGGCCGTGGGCTTCGTGGGCGAGTTGCATCCCAAGTGGCGCCAGGCGTATGACTTGCCTCTGGCCCCTGTGCTGTTCGAGCTGGATGCCGAGGTGCTGACTCAGCGCGCGGTGCCGGCCTTTACCAGCGTGCCCAAGATGCAGTCTGTGTACCGCGACCTGGCTCTGGTGGTGACGGACAGCACGCCGCACGATGCCCTGATCGGTGCGATCACCAAGGCCTCGAGCGAAGGCCTGGTGCGCGGCGCGCGCCTGTTCGACATCTACAAGCCCAAGACGCCCATGGCCGGCATGGCCGACAACGAGCGCAGTCTGGCTGTGCGCGTGGAATTGCGCGATGATGAGCAGACCTTGACCGACGAGCGCATTGATGTGGCCATGAAGGCCGTGCTGGCCTCGCTAACCAGCGAAGTCGGCGCACGTGTTCGAGCCTGAGGCCGGGGAGGGCCTGTGGACATGAATGACAAGATCAGTGATCTGACGGTGCTGTTGCCCACCATCGAGACCCCGACCCTGACCAAGGCCGAACTGGCCGACATGCTGTTCGAGCGACTGGGCCTGAACAAGCGCGAGTCCAAGGACATGGTCGAGGCCTTTTTTGAGCTGGTCAACGACACCCTGGTGCAAGGCACCGACGTCAAGCTGTCGGGCTTTGGCAACTTCCAGATCCGCCGCAAGGCCCCACGTCCGGGGCGCAATCCCCGAACAGGTGAGGCCATCCCCATCAAGGCGCGCAACGTCGTGAC
>SCVJ01000231.1 GCA_004322425.1 Chitinophagaceae bacterium | reverse complement strand
GGCCGACGTGGCAGCCGAGCGCGTGCAGGGCGGCGGCCTGCTCGCCCGTCTCGACGCCCTCGCCGACGATGCGCAGCCCGAAGATCTGCGCCAGGTGGATGATCGACAGGGTGAGCGCCGAGGCGTCCGGCGAGTCGGCGATGTCGCGGACGAAGCTGCGGTCGATCTTGAGCATGTCGACCGGCAGGTCCTTGAGGTAGGACAGCGAGGAGTAGCCGGTGCCGAAGTCGTCGATCGCGATGCGCACGCCGCTGCCACGGAGCTCGACGAGGGTGTTGACCGCCGCCTCGCCGATCAGGGCGCTCTCGGTCAGCTCCAGCAGCAGGTGGCCGGGCCGGAGGCCGGTCTCGCCGAGCACCCGCTGCACCGTGCTGACCAGCTCGGAGTCGAGCTGGGACCGGGCGACGTTGACGCTGAGGTAGAGCTCGCTGTGCAGCGTGCGCTGCAGCTCGCGGACGTCGGACGCCGCTCGGCGCAGCACCCACTCGCCCAGCACGCTGATGAGGCCGGCCTCCTCGGCGACCGGGATGAACTCCGACGGCGGCAGCATCCCCCGGCCGGGGTGGTCCCACCGGACCAGCGCCTCGACCCCGTCGATCGCGCCGCTGACCAGGTCGACGAGCGGCTGGTAGTGCACCACGAGCTGGTCCTGCTCGATGGCCTCGGCCAGCTCGCTCTCGAGCTCCATGCGGGCGGTCATCGAGGAGTGCATGCCGTCGCTGAAGACGCGGTAGCCGTGCGTGCCCTGCCGCTTCGCGGCGTACATCGCGATGTCCGCCCGGCGCAGCAGGTCACCGGGCAGGTCGTCGTCCTCCGCGACGGCGATGCCGATGCTGACCCGGGCCACCCGGCGGCCGCTCGCCAGGTCCAGCGGCTCGTGCAGCTGCTGCAGGACCTTCTCCGCGACGATGGCCGCCGCGTCCGCGGTCGTGCCCTCCAGGAGCAGCACGAACTCGTCGCCGCCGAGCCGGGCGAGCGTGTCGGAGTCGCGCACCACGGTCTGCAGCCGCCGGGCCAGGGCGATCAGCACCTCGT
>SCVJ01000137.1 GCA_004322425.1 Chitinophagaceae bacterium | reverse complement strand
GCGATCCTCTGGGGCTTCCGTCGCGGATCGCCCTCGAAGGTGAACCGCGGCTTCCGTCGGGCGCAGATCGTGTCGGCCGCTGCGATGGCGTTCGGCCACGGCTTGCAGGACGCGCAGAAGACGATGGGCGTCATCGTGCTGGCCCTGTTCACCTACGGCGCGCAGGACGACTTCGACGTCCCGCTCTGGGTCAAGGTCTCGGCCGCGCTCGCCATCAGCGCCGGCACCTACGCGGGCGGCTGGCGCATCATGCGCACCCTCGGCCGCCGCATCATCGAGCTCGACCCGCCGCGCGGCTTCGCCGCGGAGACCACCGCCGCCGGCGTGCTCTACACGACCGCCTTCGTCTACGAGGTGCCGGTCTCGACGACCCACACCATCACGTCCTCGATCATGGGCGTCGGCGCCACCCGACGGCTGTCCGCCGTCCGCTGGGGCGTCGCCCGCACCATCGTCGCGGCGTGGGTGCTGACCATCCCCGCCGCCGCGGCGGTCGCCGCCGGGTTCTACGAGCTGGCGCGGCTGGCGATCCTGTGACCCGTCCCTCGCTGTCGCGCCGGCTGCTCGCCGAGCTGCTCGGCACGGCCGGGCTGGTCATGGTCGTGGTCGGCTCGGGCATCGCCGCCAGCCGGCTCAGCCCCGACGACGTCGGGCTGCAGCTGCTCGAGAACGCTGTCGCCACCGGCCTGGGTCTGTTCGTGCTGATCCTCGTCCTCGGCCCCGTCTCGGGTGCGCACCTGAACCCGGTCGTCTCGCTGGCCGACGCCGTGCTCGGCCGCCAGTCGGGAGGGCTGCCGCTGCGCGACGTCCCGTCGTACGCCGCCGCGCAGGTCCTCGGGGCAGTCGCCGGCGCGGTGCTCGCCAACCTGATGTACGACCTGCCTGCCGTCAGCGCGGCCACGACCGAGCGCAGCGGCGGGCACCTGTGGCTGTCCGAGGTCGTGGCGACCACGGGCCTGCTGCTCGTCGTCTTCGCCCTGGCCCGCTCGGGACTGGCCCGGCGGTCGCCGGCGCTCATCGCCGGAGCGGTCGGGTCCTACATCGCGGGCGCGTACTTCGTGACCAGCTCCACCAGCTTC
>SCVJ01000230.1 GCA_004322425.1 Chitinophagaceae bacterium | reverse complement strand
GAGTCGACCCCGCTGCCGCCGGCGGCGCCGGCCATCACGGTGCCGTGGCCGTAGGTGTCGACGAGGGTGCCCTCACCCGAGAGGTCCGGCCCGTGCACGAGGCGGCCCTTGAAGTCGTTCATCTCGGAGATACCGGTGTCGAGCACGGCGATGCCGACGCCTGCGCCGGTGTTCCCGTTCGCCCAGGCGGTGCTGGCCTGGGTCGTCTTCACGTAGTTGCTGGCGACGTTCGTCGAGTCGTCGTACGACAGCTCCTCGAACGAGGCGCGGCGGTCGGCGGTGACGCTCGTGACGCCGGAGACCCCGGCGAGCTCCGGCAGCGAGCTGGCCGGCACACGAGCCTCGACACCGTCGACGATCGGCAGCGGCGCCTCGACGGTGCCCCCGATCCGGCGGACCGCGTCCGCGGCGGCGTCGACGCCGCCGCGGGCCGTCACGATGACGTCCTGCAGCGCGTCGCCGACCACGGACAGGCCGGGGTCGAGCGCGGCGGACGTCCAGGCGCTGCCGCGGGCGGAGGTCGCGGCGGTCGCGGACAGCTGGGTCGCGAAGAGCGCGGCGACGGCCAGCAGCACGACCGAGCCGCGGCGACCGGACGGTGCGGCGGCGGGGAGGGTGCGGTCCTCGGGGAGCATGCTCACCTCAAGTGGGGTGGGAGACGTGGAACAACCTCACGCATGGTGGCCGTGAAGTCGCTCTGTGTGCATGACGTGCCGGGACCCTCTACGCCTAGTCACTTGGGACCAGTTGCCGTGCACCGGTGACAGATGCATGCGGCATTCCCGGGCAAAACGCCCGGATTTTGTCACTCTCCGTGAGCGACCGAGATCAGCCTGTTGCCGTTGTCATGCAGGACACCGCGCAGCCAGTAGTCACCGAGGTCGAGCCGGATCAGCGCCTCGAGCTGGTGCGCGTACGGGTGCGGGGTGTTCGGGAAGTCGCTGCCCA
>SCVJ01000229.1 GCA_004322425.1 Chitinophagaceae bacterium | reverse complement strand
CGACCGGGGGTTCGTCACGGGCGGCACCGAGCTGGACCCGTCCGGGTCGCCGGGGGTCACGCCGCCAGGGGTGCTCCCGGGCGGCAGGGACCCGCCGGGAGTGCCGGTGCCGCCAGGAGTGCCGGTGCCGCCAGGAGTGCCGGATCCGCCGGGAGTGCCGGACCCGTCGGTGCCGGCACCCGGCTGCAGGCTCTGGCTCCCGGGACGGAACCGGGCGCGCTCCTCGAGCGTGCCGATGCCGAGGGTGAGCGGCGCGCTGAGCACCTCGCCGGCCGACGGCACGCGGAGCGAGCCGCCGAGCGTCGGCAGGCCTGTGACGGCGGGCAGGGTGGCCGCGCCCGGCAGCGCGGCGGCCGCGGGGACGGCCAGGCCGGGCCAGGTGACGTCGAGGGCGCGCAGCGCCGAGCCTGCGACCCCGTACCCGTCGGCGACGTCGGTGGCCGTCGCGCTGCGGAGGAGGGAGACCGTCGGTGCCGGGACCGACAGGCCGGGCAGCCCCGGCACCTGCGAGAGGACGGTCGACAGCGTGCCGGTCAGGTCGGTGATCCCGGTGGTGAGCCGGGTCTGCACCGCGGAGGTGAGGTCCGGGAGGTCGAGCCGGGTGGACCCGAGGACGGTGTCGAGCACGTCGGTGCCGAGCACCCGCAGGCCGGCGACCTGCCCGCCGATGACCTCGGCGGTCTGCCCCCCGTCGCCCGCGCCGGTGACGGCGGAGCGGGTGGTGACCTCGAGCCGGTCCAGGCTGACGAGCGGGGTGGCGTCGAGGACGTCGACCGCGGCGTCGACGACGGCGTCGACCTGGGCGGTGTACGGCGCGAGCAGCGCCTCGAGGGCGGTCCGCGCGTCCTCGAGCAGCTGCAGGGCGGCGTCCAGGACGGCCCGGGTGTCGGTGACGTCGGCGAGGACGGCGTCGTACGCGGCCTTGGCAGCGGTGTAGACGTCCACCAGGGGGGCCAGCTCGGGCGGCAGGGCGCCGAGCACGGGGGCGACGAGCAGCTCCTCCACCACGGGCACCAGCGGGTCGACGACCTCGGTGACCGGGTCGATGACCGCGTCGAGGACGTCGCCGACGACGG
>SCVJ01000228.1 GCA_004322425.1 Chitinophagaceae bacterium | reverse complement strand
GGCTGGCGCATCCCCGCACGATGTTCGTGCTGCCCAACGGCGACGTGCTGGTCGCCGAGAGCGAAAGCCCGCCGCGCGACACCTCGGGCATCGAGGGTGCGGTGATGGGCCGGATGATGAGCAAGGCGGGCGCCGGCGGCAAGTCGGCAAACCGCATCAGCCTGCTCCGCGACGCCGACGGAGACGGCAAGGCCGAGGTCAAGACCGCCTACATCACCGGCCTCAACTCGCCCTATGGCATCGCGCTAGTCGGCAAGACGCTTTATGTCGCCAACACCGACGCGCTGCTCGCCTTCCCCTATGTCGAGGGCGAAACCGCGATGAGCGGCAAGCCGAGCAAGATCGCCGACCTGCCCGCCGCGGGCACCAACCGCCACTGGACCAAGAGCCTGGTCGCGGCGCCCAACGGCTGGCTCTATGTCGGCGTCGGCGCCGACAGCAACATCGGAGAAAAGGGCCAGGCGAACGAAGCGCGGCGCGCGCGCATCCTGGAAATCCGCCCCGAACAGAAATATGTCCGCACCTTCGCGGCGGGCATCCGCAACCCCGTCGGGCTCGGCTTCTACCCCGGCAGCGACCAGTTGTGGACCGTGGTCAACGAGCGCGACATGCTCGGCAGCGACCTGGTCCCCGACTATCTGGCCGAGATCGACGAAGGCGATTTCTATGGCTGGCCCTGGTATTATTGGGGCGGCTTCGTCGACACGCGGGTCGCGCCCGATGCCGACGACCGGCGCCAATATGTCAAGCGCCCCGAATATGCGCTCGGCGCCCACACCGCACCGCTCGGCATGACATTTACCCAAGGCCTCGACCTCGGCGAGCGCTGGGCGAACGGCGCGCTGATCGCGCGGCACGGATCGTGGAACCGCGAACCGGTCGCGGGGTATGACGTGGTGTTCGTCAAGTTCGGCGCCAATGGCAAACCCACCGACACGCTGCCGATCACCCTGCTCGACCAGTTCCTCGCGAAGGACGGCAAGACGACGCGCGGCCGTCCGGCCGACGTCAAGGTCGCGAAGGACGGCAGCGCGCTGATCGCCGACGACACCGGCGGGGTGATCTGGCGGGTAGCGAAGGCGGGCTGAACGCCGCTCTACCCCAAGCCAGACTCAGTCTTTGGTCGCCGCTTCCATCATGTCGGCGGTCCGGTTGATCGTCGCAGCGAGCGCGTCGGTTTCCGGAATGCAGGCGCCTAGCTGCGCCTGC
>SCVJ01000227.1 GCA_004322425.1 Chitinophagaceae bacterium | reverse complement strand
CGCCCGGCTGGCCGAGATCGCCGCCGAACTCAACGACCGACCACGCGAAACCCTAGGTTGGAAGAGCCCACGCGAAGCACTCAACGAGCTGCTCGTTGCAACGGCCGCCTGAATCCACCCGGGCGTGTCCCGCGTGATCATGAGGATCGGCCCCGGGGTCAGGCCGGGAGGGCTCGGCCGGACTCGGCGAAGGCCTTCTCGAGGGCGGCGGCGTCGTCGGCCGTGAACGGGCGGAGGTCGAGCGAGCGGCCGTCGCGGACCCAGACGTCACCGCCGGTCCAGCGCTCGCGGACCAGCTGGCGCACCAGCACCTTGCCGGTCGCGGTGCGCGGCAGGTCGGGGTCGACCCGCAGGTAGCGCGGCACCCAGGTGGGCGAGGCGTCCGGCTGCGACGCGACCCAGCGGGCGAAGCCGGCCGGGTCGAAGCCGTCGGCGGCGACGACCGCGGCCATCACCTGGTCTCCGGCGGTCGCGTCGGGAACGGCGTAGACGACGGCCTCGACGACCTGCGGGTGGCCGGTCAGCAGCCGGGCGACGGGCGCGACGGGGACGTTCTCCCCCGACACCCGCAGCCGGTCCGCGCTGCGGCCGGCGAAGTAGAGGAACCCGTCGGCGTCGGCGTAGCCGAGGTCGCCGCTCCAGTACCTCCCGTCGCGCAGCCGGTGCGCCGTCTCGACCGGGCTGTCCCAGTAGCCCTCGAACATCCCCGGCCCGTCGAAGCCGACCAGCTCGCCGACGGCCACGTCGGCGTTGACCAGCCGTCCCGTCTCGTCGAAGACCGCCGGCGGGCACTGCTGCCCCGAGGCGTCGCACACGCGCACGTCCCCGACCGGGCGGCCGAGCGAGCCCCTCGGGGTGTCCGGGGTGCGGCTGATGCTGATGCCGCCCTCGCTCGACCCGAAGCCGTCCATGACGGTGCAGCCGAACCGCTGACCGAACCGCTCCAGGTCTGCCGGCGCGCCCTCGTTGCCGAAGAGCCGCCGGAGCGGGTTCTCCGCGTCGTCCGGCTGCTCCGGCTGCGCCAGGACGTACGACAGAGGGGTGCCGACGTAGTTGGCGAACGTCGCGCCGAAGCGCCGCACGTCCGGGAGGAACTGCGACGCGCTGAAGCGGCGGCGCAGCGCGAGGGTGGCCCCGACGGCGAGGGCCGG
>SCVJ01000226.1 GCA_004322425.1 Chitinophagaceae bacterium | reverse complement strand
GATCGCCACCGACGGCTACAAGTCCCTCGACGAGAACCAGCGCGTCGAGTTCGACATCACCCAGGGCCCGAAGGGCCCGCAGGCGGAGAACGTCGTTCCGCAGTAGTTCCAGCACCTCTCGTCGGCCCGGTCCCCTCGCGGGGGCCGGGCCGACGTGCGTTCCGGGGGGTCCGTCGACCCCGCTCCGGCTGAGACTGGGGCAGACTGGGCAGGCACCCGGCGACGGACCCTCGCCAGCACCCCGTCAGAGAGCGAGCCCGACCCGTGGACGACACCGACACCGTCACCCCTGAGCTGCAGGCTGCCGTCGACGCCGCGGCGGCCCGGGTCGAGGAGATCGTCGCCGCCGACCCCGAGCTCGTGCACGGCGACGTCGTGGAGCAGGTCGCGGCCGAGGTGCCGCTCGAGGTGGCCGTCCTGCTCTGCAGCCAGCAGATGGACTTCATCCCCGACACCGTGCGCCAGCGGGTGTTCGAGCACGACAACGCCGACGTCATCGCCGCGAACGCCCTCGTGACCGCCGAGCGCGACGCCGTCGAGGCGAAGGCCAAGGCGCGCACGCAGAAGGCTGCGGCCACACGCGCCGCGACGCTGGCCCGCGAGGCCGAGGTCGAGAAGGCCGCGATCAAGTCGGCCACCTGCCCGGACTGCTTCCAGGTCCGG
The DNA here is from genome assembly GCA_004322425.1 of Chitinophagaceae bacterium. Lineage (GTDB taxonomy): Bacteria > Bacteroidota > Bacteroidia > Chitinophagales > Chitinophagaceae > VBAS01. Next base: position 457 of record SCVJ01000226.1, on the reverse strand, counting down.
TCCGCCTCCGGCGTCTGCGGCTGCGACTGACCGGTTCAGGCGCGCACGGCCCGTACGACGACGTTGTCCTCGTAGCGCCCGGTGCGCCGGTCGAAGCGACCCCCGCAGGTGATCAGCCGGAGCTCTGACGCGGCGGTGGGCCGGTAGACCTCCTCCGTCGGGAAGTCCGCCTTCGGGTAGCGCGCGACGCCGGTGACCCGGAAGCGGACGGCCTCGTCCCCGCGGCCCACCACGACGAGCGTGCCCGGCGACGCGCTGCCGAGACGGGCGAAGGCGCCCGGGCGGCCGTCCAGGTCGACGTGGCCGACGACGACGGCCGCACCCGGCTCACCCGGACGCGGTCCGGCCGACCACCAGCCGAGCCCGTCCGCGGTCGCGGGGACCTCCAGCGCCCCGTCGGGTCCGACGGACAGCGGCGCGAGCGGGATCGCGCCCGCCCAGAGGCCCGCGGCCGACA
>SCVJ01000225.1 GCA_004322425.1 Chitinophagaceae bacterium | reverse complement strand
CGATCGCGATGGCGACGATCATCCCGCGCCGCCAGGCGCGCATCTTCGCCGAGGGGAACACCCCGACGACGTTGAGGAAGGTCACCACGACGGGGAACGTGAACGCGATGCCGAAGCCGGTCAGGGTGAGCACGACGAAGGACAGGTAGCTCTGGATGGACGGCAGGGTGACGACGCCGTCGCCGCCGAAGGTCAGCAGGAACTGCAGGCCGCGGGAGATGGTGAGGTAGGCGAAGGTGACGCCGACCGAGAACAGCAGCAGCGATGCGGCCAGGAACGACGCGGCGTAGCGCTTCTCGTGGCGGTGCAGCGCCGGGGTGATGAACGCACCGAGCTGGTAGAGCCAGACCGGCGCGGAGGCGAGCGCTCCGGCGATGAGCGACACCCGCAACGACACCGAGAACTGCTCGAAGGTCCCGAACGCGAACAGGTTGCACTGCCCGCCGGCCGCCTCCGCGGCCTGCCGGGCCACGGTCGTGTCGCAGTAGGGCTTCTTGACGAAGTCGAAGACCTGCTCGCGGAAGACCAGCGCGACGACGACGCAGACCGCGAGCGCGAGCAGCGAGACGCCGAGCCGGTTGCGCAGCTCGCGCAGGTGCTCCACCAGGGCCATCCGGCCGTCAGGGGGGCGCGGGACCTTCCGGCTGCGGGAGGGTGCGGCCACCTACGCGCGCGGCTGCGGCGGGTCGGTGGGCGGCAGCGGCTCCTGGTGCGCGGTCACCGTGGTGTCCGGCGGGAGTGTGGTGTCGCTGTCGTCGCGCAGGCCCTTGGTCTCGGCCTTGAAGATGCGCAGCGAGCGGCCGAGCGAGCGGGACGCCTCCGGCAGCCGCTTGGCGCCGAACAGCACCATGATGACGAGCACGACCAGGACGAGCTCCCAGCCTCCGGGCAGCGACACGGTGGTGCTCCTTCGCGCGTTGAGGTCCGGTTCAGCCTACGCCGGGACCGGGCGTACGGCGGTCGGGTCGGCCGCGCTCGCCGGCGCACCGCAGGTCGGACACGGCGGCGGGGTGGGGCGGCGGACGCCGTCCATCGAGGCGGAGAGCTCGGCGGCGGCCTCGCCGGCGACGGCGACG
>SCVJ01000223.1 GCA_004322425.1 Chitinophagaceae bacterium | reverse complement strand
GCCGGCAGGTTACCGCACTGGTAACCGCGTGCCGGAACGAAGCAAGATGCTGATCCGCGCCGCAACCGCCGATGACGCCGCCGCGTGCGCCGCGATCTACCGCCCCCACGTGACGGGCGGCTGGACCAGCTTTGAGCTCGATCCGCCCGATCAGGCCGAGATGGCGCGGCGCATCGCCGCCTATTCGCAGAGCCACGCCTGGCTGGTGGCGGAGCGGGACGGCGCGGTCATCGGCTACGCCTATGGCTCGCCGCACCGCACCCGCGAGGCCTATGCCACTTCATGCGACGTCGCGGTCTATGTCGCGGCCGACGCTTCCGGGCAGGGGGTGGGGCGCAGGCTCTACGAAGCCCTGCTCCCGGCGCTGAAGGCGCGCGGCCTGCACGCCGCCTTTGCCGGGATCGCCTTGCCGAACCCCGCCAGCATCGGCCTGCACGAGGCGATGGGCTTCACCCCGGTCGGCGTCTACCACGAAGTCGGGTGGAAGATGGGCGGCTGGCGCGACGTCGGCTGGTGGCAGCGGGTGCTTTAGAGCCGCGCGCGGCTCTAGACCCGCTCGATGATCACCGCCGGGGCCATCCCGCCGAACGCGCACATCGTGATCAGCGCATAGCGCCCGCCCGATCGCTCCAATTCGTCGAGCGCGGTCCCGATCAGGAACGAGCCGGTCGCCCCGATCGGATGGCCCAGCGCGATCGCGCCGCCGTTGATGTTGACCCTGGCCCGGTCGATGCCGAGGTCGCGGATCGCCTTTTCGGTGACCACCGCGAACGCCTCGTTGATCTCCCACACGTCGATGTCCTCGACCGTCAGGCCAGCGCGCTCCAGCGCCTTCTTCGCGGCCGGGACCGGGGCGTTGAGGATCAGCGTCGGGCAGTCGCCGGCGTTGACAGCGGTGACGATCCGCGCCCGGGCCTTCCACCCGTTCGCCGCCAGCCCCTCGTCCGAGGCGAGCAGCAGCGCGGCGGACCCGTCGACCACGCCCGAGGACGTGCCGACGTGGTGGACCGGTTCCCACTGGAGGTCGGGATACTTGC
>SCVJ01000224.1 GCA_004322425.1 Chitinophagaceae bacterium | reverse complement strand
CGGCGCGCTGGCAGACGTGGCTGCTGTGGCGCAACGGGACGAGCTTCGGCCAGGAGGACGCGCAGTTCGGGCGCGACATCTCGTACTTCGCGTTCACCTACCCGTTCCAGCGCTTCGTGCTGGGCTTCCTGCTCACCGCGGTCGTGCTGGCGCTCATCGCCGCCGCGGCGACGCACTACCTGTTCGGCGGCGTCCGGCTGCAGACGGCGGGGGAGAAGGTCAGCCCCGCCGCGCGCGCCCACCTGTCGGTGCTCATCGGCGTCATCGTGCTGCTGAAGGGCTTCGCCTACTACCTCGACCGGTTCGGCCTGGCGTTCTCGACCCGCGGCTACGTCGAGGGCGCCGGCTACACCGACGTCAACGCGGTGCTGCCGGCCAAGAACATCCTCATCGGCATCGCGCTCATCTGCGCGCTGCTGTTCTTCGCGAACATCGTCGTGCGCAACATCCTGCTGCCGGCTGGAGCGCTGGCGCTGCTGGTGGTGTCGGCGGTCGTCATCGGCGGCATCTACCCCGCCTACATCCAGCAGTTCCGGGTGAAGCCGAACGAGGACCAGCGCGAGCAGCCCTACATCCAGCGCAACATCGACGCGACGCGCGCGGCGTACGGCATCGACGAGACCGAGGTCGAGGACTACCAGGCGTCCCAGGACGTCGATCCCGAGGAGCTGCGCGCGCAGGCGGCTCGCGTGGACAGCGCCCGGCTGCTCGACCCGAACCGGCTCGCGCCGACCTTCGAGCAGCTGCAGCGGCTGACCTTCTACTTCGGCGTGAACAACCAGCTCGACATCGACCGCTACGAGGTCGACGGGGAGCTGCAGGACTTCGTCGTCGCCGCGCGTGAGGTGCAGATCGGCAACCTCGCGAGCAACCAGCGCAGCTGGATCAACGAGCGGCTCGCGTACACCCACGGCAACGGCCTGATCGCCGCGCCCGCGGGCTCGGTCGACGCCGAGGGCCGCCCGCTGTTCGTCGACCCGAACGCCGCCGACAACCCGATCCAGCTGGACCAGACGCGCATCTACTTCGGCGAGCTGTCGCCGTCCTACTCCGTCGTCAACACCGACCAGCCCGAGATCGACGGGCCGCTCGGCCTGTCCGGCGGGCAGACCCGCGGCGAGGAGAGCGACCAGGCGACGTTCAACTACGACGGCGACGGCGGCGTGCAGCTCTCCCACCTCGGGCGCAAGCTGGCCTTCGCGCTGAAGTACCGCGAGCCCAACCTGCTGCTGTCCGACGCCATCCAGGAGGACAGCCGGCTGATGTACG
>SCVJ01000222.1 GCA_004322425.1 Chitinophagaceae bacterium | reverse complement strand
GCGCTCACCGCCACCTCGGTCGCGCTGCTCACCCTCTACGACATGGCGAAGGCGCTCGACCGCGCGATGATGATCGGGGATATTCGTTTGCTCGAAAAGAGCGGCGGCCGCTCGGGCGACTGGCGCGCCGAATGAGCAAGCTGCTCCCCGTCGAGGAGGCGCAGGCACGCCTGCTCGCGCTCCGCGTCCCGCTGGCGCCCGAGAATATCGCCTTTTCCGAATCGCTTGGCCGCCATCTTTCGCACGATGTCATCGCATTGCGCGACCAGCCCGCGGCGCCGCTTTCGGCGATGGACGGTTATGCGATCCGTTTCGCCGACCTGCCGGGACCATGGACGATCATCGGCGAGGTCGCCGCAGGCTCCGCGCCCGTCCTGCCCCTCGGCGCGGGTCAGGCGATCCGCATCTTCACCGGCGCGATGGTCCCCGACGGCGCCGACACGGTCATCCTGCAGGAAGATGTCGCCGCCGACGGCACGGTCCTGACGCTGACCGGCGATGGCCCGGAGGCCCGGGGCGCCCATATTCGCGACCGCGCCAGCGACTTCGCTACCGGCGCCATGCTCGTCGCCGCCGGAACCCGGCTCAACGCCGGTGCGATCGCCGCGGCGATCATGGGTGGCGATGCGCAGCTTGTCGTCGGCGCCCGCCCACGTGTCGCGATCCTCACCACCGGCGACGAACTCGTCCAGCCGGGCCGTGCGCTCGCGCCCGGCCAGATCCCCGACAGCAACGGCACGATGCTCGCCGCGATGCTCGCCGCCGAGCCCGCCGTGGTCAGCATCCCGCTCCACATCCGCGACGACCGTGAAATTTTATCCAAGGTATTAAAAGACCTGGCGCGACGTCACGACGTCATCGTCACCGTCGGCGGCGCCTCGGTCGGCGATCACGACCATGTCCGCGGCGCGCTCGACGATGCCGGCGGGCGGCTCGATTTCTGGAAGATCGCGATGCGCCCCGGCAAGCCGCTGATCGCGGGCACCCTCGGCGACGCGCTGCTGCTTGGCCTGCCCGGCAACCCCTCGTCGGCCTTCGTCACCGCGACCCTGTTCCTGCTTCCGCTCGTCCGCCACCTCGCCGGCGCCCGCTATCCGCTCCCGCCACTACGCCAGGCCCCGCTCGCGGCCCCCCTCGGCCCCGGCGG
>SCVJ01000221.1 GCA_004322425.1 Chitinophagaceae bacterium | reverse complement strand
GCCTGCTCCACCGGATCGCCGGCGTCGCGCAGGGCCACGAAGTTCACGCCCTTCACCACGCGGCCGTCCTTGACGTCCAGGCAGGGGATGACGCGAACCCGCAGCATCAGGCGGCGACCTGCAGCGCCTCGGCCGGCACGATCGCGCCGTTGTAGAGCGCGCGACCCAGGACCGCGCCCTCGATCTTGACGCCCTTGCGGGCGCGGATGCGGACGATATCGTCCACGGAGGCTAGGCCGCCGGCGGCGATCACCGGGATTGAGACCGCGTCGGCGATCGCGCCGAAGGCCTCGACGTTGAAGCCCATCACCGTGCCGTCGCGATCGATGTCGGTGATGATCAGGGCTGCGACGCCCACGTCCTCGAACCGCTTGGCCACCGTCACGGCGTCCAGGTCGGAGGATTCCGTCCAGCCTTGGGTGGCGACCTTTCCGGCGCGCACGTCGACGCTGACGGCGATCTGCTCGGGCCACTTCTTGGCCGCGGCGCGAACGATCTCAGGCTGAGTCACGGCCACCGTGCCCAGGATCACGCGGCTGACGCCGGCCTCGATCCAGCGCTCGACGTCGGCCAGGGTGCGGATGCCGCCGCCCAGTTGGACCGGCACGGAGACCGACGCCAGGATCGCCTCGACTGCCTGGGCGTTGACCGCGCGGCCGGAGACGGCGCCGTTCAGGTCGACCACATGGATCCAGTGGAAGCCGGCGTCGGCGAAGGTCTTGGCCTGGTCGGCCGGGGAATTGTTGAACACCGTGGCGGTGTCCAGGTCGCCGTGCAGCACGCGGACGCACTGGCCATCTTTCAGGTCGATGGCGGGGTAGAGGATCACGGGCGCCACTCCAGGAAACGCGCCAAAAGGGACAGGCCGCTGGCCTGGGATTTTTCGGGGTGGAACTGGACGCCGGCGACATTGCCGCGAGCGACGGCCGCAGGGAACCGTCCACCGTGGTCCACATAGGCGCTCACGTCGGCCTCGTCCTCAGGAAAGAAGGCGAAGGAGTGCGTGAAATAGACCGGGTCGCCCGCCGCCAGGGGGCCCACCAGGGGTTGGTCGGCCGCGACGTGGGTCAGGTTGTTCCAGCCCATGTGCGGCACCTTGGCGGCCGGGTCGGCGCTCGCCAGCTTGCGCACCTCGCCAGGGATCCAGCCCAGGCCGTCGGTCACGCCGAACTCCAGGCCGCGCGAGGCCAGAAGCTGCATGCCGACGCAGACGCCGATGAACGGCGCGCCGCGCACCTTCACCGCCTCGGTCATGGCCTCGATCAGGCCGTCGCGGGCGGCCAGCGCGTCCATGCAGGCTTTGAAGGCGCCGC
>SCVJ01000085.1 GCA_004322425.1 Chitinophagaceae bacterium | reverse complement strand
TCTCGCGGAGGTTCTCCTCGTGCCGCACCTCGAGCCCGGCGCGCTGGAGCACCCCGATCACCTTCCCGACGCCCGGCAGCTCGCCGTCCGGGAAGACGTAGCGCGCGATGAAGCCGCGCTTGGAGATCGGCCGGCTCTCCTCGTTCGGCCGGGTGATGCAGTGGTTGAGCAGCCGCCCCTCCGGGCGGAGCCGCGCCGCGAGCCGCGCGGCGTACGCCGGCAGCTGCGCGATGCCGACGTGCTCGGTCAGGCCGATGGAGCTCACCGCGTCGAAGCCGGTCTCCGTCACGCTGCGGTAGTCCGCGTGCCGGATCTCGACGCTGTCGGCCAGCCCCTCCTCGGCGACGCGCTTGGCCCCCCACTCGGCCTGCCGGCGGGAGAGCGTGACGCCGAGAGCCTGCACGCCGTAGTGCTTCGCGGCGTGCAGCACCATGCCGCCCCAGCCGCAGCCGACGTCGAGCAGGCGCATCCCGGGCTGCAGGCCGAGCTTGCGGCAGACCAGGTCGAACTTCTCCTCCTGCGCCTGCTCGAGAGTCGCGTCCGCGCGGGGGTAGACGGCGCAGGTGTACGCCATCGACGGGCCGAGCACCCACTCGTAGAAGAGGTTGCTCACGTCGTAGTGGTGCGCGATCGCGAGGGCATCGCGACCCGGCAGGTGCGCGCGCAGTCCCGCCACGTAGCGCTTCGCGCCGACCTCCTGCGGCGGCGGCTCGACCCAGGTGACCGCCTCACGGCCGAGAGCCCGCACCACCTCGACCCGCTGCCGGGGCGTGAGCGTGCCGATGCCGGCGCCCGCGATCGTGCGGAGCACCTCGTAGTGGTCGACCGGAGAGCGGTCCCCTGTCGACATCGTGAGCTCGCCGGACACGTACGCCCGCGCGAAGCCGAGCTCGCCCGGGGCGCTGACGATGTGCGCGACGGCCCTTCGGCTCCGCAGGTCGATCGACACCCGCGCGTCCTGAGGGCCGGCAACGGAGCCGTCGTACGCGCGGATGCGCACCGGTCCGGGAAGCACCTGGGCCAGCGCCGGTGCGACCTGCATGCGGGTCACCGGTACCACCTCCTCCTCATCGAGACTGCACGCACTTCGCGTACAGGTCCAGCAGCCGTCCGTCAGGGTCGTACGTCTTCTTGAGCCGTTCGTACACCGGACCGCCGTAGGTGCGCCAGAACTCGTCGGGCTCGTAGAAGCTGGTGCTGTACAGGGACTTGCGCCCACCCAGCTCGGCGACCAGCCGCTCGACGATCCGGTTGTGCGTTCCGTCCGCCTCGCCTGGCTCGAGCCCGACTGTCGACCAGAAGCCGACGTTCACGTAGAGCACGTCCGGGTCGAGCTCGTAGAGCTCCCAGACGACGTCGGCATCCCGCTGACGCAGTGGGCAGAACCACACCGGCTCGATGGGGATCTCGCGCGCGAAGACCGTCATGAAGTCGGCCAGCCTGTCGACCGGGATCTCGACGTCCTGGATGACGTACTCGCGCGGGAGCTCGCCGCGCCGTACGTCCCAGCGCTCCTTCCAGCGGTGCCGCCGCTCGAACGCGACCAGCCGCCACCAGGTGTCGCTGCGCAGGTAGCGGCGCGGGATCCACCTGCGCACTCGCGGGTTCTGCACCCCGAAGGCCCGCGAGCACCAGAACCAGTCGGTGTCCCAGCGCCACAGGTAGTCCCGCACCGTCAGCCAGTCCTGCCTCCTGTCCTGGATGCTGCGG
>SCVJ01000135.1 GCA_004322425.1 Chitinophagaceae bacterium | reverse complement strand
CCGCGTCGCCGACGTCAGCCGGCTGCGCGGGGAGCTCGGGTGGGGCCCGCGGCCGACCTCGCAGGCGTTCGAGGACTTCGTGGCGGCCGCTCCGGGGCTGCGGCTGATCTCGCCGGAGGTCGTGGCCGGTGCGGAGCAGACCGTGCTGGGGCTCGTCGGCCGTGGGCGCGTGCCCGCCGCCGCAGGACAGGGAGGCACCGGTGCCTGAGAGCTCGATGGGGAAGGTCATCCCGCTGCACGGTGACGAGGCGGTCGGCGCCGAGCCGGTCGTGGAGGTCGTGCCGCCGGCCGAGCCGGAGTCGCCCTCCGGCTTCGAGCGCAAGCTGGCCGGCGGGCTGGCCTTCCTGCGCCGCCGCATCACCGGCGACTACGACGTGGACGACTTCGGCTTCGACGCCGACCTCACCGACCACGTGCTGCTCCCGCCCCTGCGGCCGCTCTACGAGAAGTGGTTCCGCGTGGAGACGCGCGGTCTGGACAACGTCCCGGACGTCGGCGGTGCGCTCGTGGTGGCCAACCACTCCGGCACCATCCCCCTCGACTCGATCATGACGGCGCTCGCGCTGCTCGACCACCACCCGGCGCACCGCCACCTGCGGATGCTCGGGGCGGACCTGGTCTTCAAGCTCCCGGTGGTCGCCCCGATCGCGCGCAAGGCCGGCAACACGCTGGCCTGCAACGCCGACGCCGAGCGGCTGCTCACCGCCGGCGAGCTGGTGGGTGTCTGGCCGGAGGGCTTCAAGGGGATCGGCAAGCCGTTCAGCGAGCGCTACAAGCTGCAGCGCTTCGGCCGCGGCGGCTTCGTGTCCGCCGCGCTCCGGACCGGTGTCCCGATCATCCCGTGCTCGATCGTCGGGGCCGAGGAGACCTACCCGATGATCGGCAACGCCCGGACGCTCGCGCGCCTGCTCGGCCTGCCGTACCTCCCCGTCACGCCGACCTTCCCGCTGCTCGGCCCGCTCGGTGCGGTGCCGCTGCCGTCGAAGTGGATCATCGAGTTCGGTGAGCCGATCGAGACCAAGGACCTCGGCGGCCCGGCCGCGGCCGACGACCCGATGCTGGTCTTCAACGTCACCGACCAGGTCCGCGAGACCATCCAGTCGACCCTCTACACCCTGCTCATGCAGCGCC
>SCVJ01000111.1 GCA_004322425.1 Chitinophagaceae bacterium | reverse complement strand
CGGTCACCCAGCCCGGCCCGCACCCCTCCTCCAGGCGCACCTGAAGGACCACCACCCCAGCGTTGGGAAGGGGCTCCGCAACGGGTCGCATACACAGGTCTCGTACCCGTCCTTCGAGACCTGCAAAAAGGAACAAACGGAAAAGGGGAGCTCCTCCTCCGCTCTAGGTGAGGGCAGTTCGTGCCCCGCACGACCATCCACACTCTGACTCTCGGACACTCTTACCCCCCTCGCTCTCCTTGGTGCCCCTACTCCACGGTGCACCAATTTCTTCATTTGCCTCCTCTCACCACGTCATCTCCCTTTCCCTCTGTCTCCTCCTCCTTCCCTCCTCCTTCTTCTTCTCATTCCATCTTGCAATCGACTCTGGTGATGCCTCCGTCACCATCCACTCGCTTGCAAGCATTGCCCTCCTGCGTCCTACGGCATCCAGGTACTCGGTTACTGCTCCCAGTGTCTTCCTGGACACCTCCATGGACCTCTTCAGGTCACACAGATTCAACACTGTCGCTGTCCTTTCGTCCAGCTTCAATGTTTCCTCCCAGATCTCCGGAGTCAGTTCCGCGGTTGCCTCTCTCCATTTCTTCCTTTCCTTCCCCCACGCTGCACAAGTCCATAACAGATGATCTTCGTCCTCATCTCCCTCCCGACAGCAGAAGCACTCGTGATTACTCGAATCCTTCCCTAGTATCCTCCATAACCTTCCCGCTGTCCTCCATGAGCCTGTGCGAAGCCCTATGAACATCGCCATTCCGAGCCGAGACAGGTCTGGTACAAAGGCCCGCAGCGGTTCGATGCATCGGATTCTACTCAAGTAGCGGACCTGCTCCCTTGCGTTCGCCGACGTCACCATCCCTGGCCTTTTAGAGTTCGGGCCCATGACCTCCTCTCCTTTCAACATCCTCGTCAACACGCTCATCATGACCCTCATCTTCACCTCCTCTCGCGATAGACAGCTCCAAATGTCTATTCCCCTATCCTTTGCCCAGCACATCGCTTCTGCTAGCCACGTACCACCGTCTCTAGCCCCGACGAACCCCCGTCCTGGAGACGTTTTCCATGTCTTAATCATGTCAGCCAACACCGTGCCTACCATCCTGGTGTCCTTATCAGCGTCCCATATTAGCCCGAGTTGCCTTGTTCTGCTCTCTAGGCAAGGTACTCCTAGCCCAGCCTCGCACACCGTGGCCATCCACGACCCTCCGTCCCTAGGGATGGACAACATTGCCCGCGCTGCCGCCGACATAGTCCTTCCGAGGGCTTCCACGCCTTCCACTTCTCCCGCCCACACCTCAGCTCCGAATAACGCAGTCCCGTCCAGAATGGCCTTTGCAACCAGGCTCTTCGTTCTCTGGTCCAGGAACTTGTTGCGCAGGACTGGGTGCATCATCATGCCCATGACCTTCTTGGTCTGCTCGATTCGACCTTTGACGGCTGACTTCCTGGGGAGGACCGCGGACAGATTGAGTCCCAGGTACTTAAACTCTTGGACTCTCTCCACCTCCACACCCTCCCACCCTATCGTTCCACCATCCCTCCAGTCTGCAGAGAGCACCTTACACTTTTTAGTGTTCAGTCTCATTCCCCTTCGTTTTAACCACAGCCCCACGAAGTCCAGTAGACGTTGAAGCCCCTCTCTGGACTCCGCGATCAACACGCCGTCGTCAGCGTACCACAGTTGGTTGATCCTTCTTGCTTCCCCCGGGATTTCCGTAGTCGGCAGCTCCTCGAGTTCATCCGTCAACAGGTCTATGACCAGATTAAACAGGGCGGGAGCCAGGGTGCACCCCTGCCTCACCCCGCAATCGGCTTCGACCCAGGAGCCTTCCGCCTCGCTCATCACCCTGGCAGGGGTAACCATCGTCGGGAAGTATAACTTGGTTATCAGGCTCCTCGACTCCTTTGTCACCCCTGCTGCCGCCAGACCCACCCTTAGCAATTCCTCGGCAACCGAGTCATATGCCTTAGATATGTCTATAAAGACGGCCCAGGTGCTCAGGTTAGCCAATCCCCGCCTTTCCCACACCTCCACTAGTGTCGCCGTAGCGCCTGCGGTACCTCGGCCAGGTTCGAAACCGTATTGGTGCTTCCTCTTCCATCCAATTATCCTCATTCCCACCCGCAACCTAGAGTTCATCGCTGCCGCGTATATCTTGTACCCTACCTCAGCGAGAGCAATTCCTCTCCATTCCTTGGTCGAAGTAGATGGGGGCCTCGACTTAGGAATCGCTACCAGGGACACCTTCGTCCAGCTCTCTGGGAACTTACCGTTTTTCCTGCAGTCGTTAAGCATCCCTACCCACCTATCCCTCCACCCCTTACAGTCCAAGAGAGTCCTCCATAGCTTGGGTGTCCACCCCGACAGCCCTGGAGCCCCTCCTAACCTCTGTCTCCCCGCTGCCACCACCATTTCCTCCCCGTTCAATTCCTTCTCTAACGTCCTCCCCACCACGATGCGGAACCTCGCGTTAGCTTTCGACTCTGCTTCCCTCTCCAGAGTCTCCATATCCCTCTTTCGATCCTCTGTCCAAATGCTTTCGTCCTTCTGAATCACCTTCACCAGTTCCGCGTTAATCAACTCCTTCGCCCTGGCTCCTCTGGCCCACTCCTCTTTAGCCTCGTCCCAGATCGGGGAGCTGCCTGACGAACTCCCAGCCTCAGGATTCCACCATCCTTTTATATCCCCAAAGAGCTTCTTCAAATCTGTCTTCCTCAAGTCGTTCACTTCCGTGACTCTTTCTTCTTGTCTCTTCCTCCTCGCAACCAGGAACGCCGTTAGGAACGCTCTCTTCTTTTCTTGCCACTGTTCCTTCAGTGCCGATAGCCGCTCATCGTCCACCCTTTTCGCCAACGAGCATCGGAACCTCCTCTGCGCAATCGCTGAGGCTCTCCACATGCGCTGTAATTCCCCGCTGAACCACCAGTTCTTCCTTCTCCCCTGGCTCCTCATCCTCAGAGTCCCCAGCTTCACTCCTATAACCCCCTCCACCCTCTCCCTTGTCTCCTCCAGGAATTCGTCCGCTCCCCCTGCTCCTCCACCTCCTACGCCTTGTACCTCCTCCTTAATCCGGATTTTCATCTCCTCCACCTTCTCGTCGTATCTCCTGTCCACGTTGCCGAAAGTCTTCTCCCCTTCATGCGCGCTGGCCCTCATACTCAGCTCCACCGCCAAGTGGTCCGACATCATGTGGGCACCGTCACCCATGGTTCCGTACTTGACTACCCTCCTCACGACCTCCCCCCCCACGACTATGTGGTCTATCCAAGACCTACTCACCCTCACCCCCTTCTTCGTCTTTCGCTCACCCATCCTGGTTACCCCGTCTCCACTCCATTTCGCCAGACAGGTTCTCGACCTTCTGCAGAACGTTGCCATCGTTCCAGTTGCATCTCCCAGTCCTGTCATCGTCTTTCCTCCCTCCAACATCCTCCTCTCCCCCTCCGTTAGATCTATGTTAAAGTCTCCCAGCACAGCGACGGCAGCCTTCCCTCGTTTGCTCACGAACGCTGCAATCTCCTCCAAATGTCCAGCGTCCTCTTCACCCCGCAGGTGCACGCAACCAAGTACCCACTTCACTCCACTGCTCAACTCCCTTGTTTCCACCCACACCTCACTCCCTCCTCTCCTCTTCAGGATCTTTGGCGGTGCCAGTCTGCTTTCTCTCAGCCACAGCTGCACCCCCCTCCGCGGTTCGTCCTCCACGAGCTTCCCCTCTATCATCTCCGTGTCACCCCACGACGCAACGGTGTAAAAACCGTTTGCCCTCAGCTCCCTTCTAAGGTGCGTTTCTTGTACTCCAATGACGTCCCCTCTCTCCAGCAACCTATCCAATGCCGGCATCTTTGCCACCAGCCCATTCGCATTCCACGAAATCAACGTCATTCTCTCTTTTTCTCTCTTCTCGCCTGCTGCGTCTTCACTGCTCTCATGCACCTCTCCATTTTCTTTCTCCCTCCTCACCTTCCATATCTTTTTCCTCCACCTGGTCCACTTCCACCCCCGTTCTGGCTCCCGCATGTGGTCGCGGTGCCCGGGACG
>SCVJ01000220.1 GCA_004322425.1 Chitinophagaceae bacterium | reverse complement strand
CGGTCCGGCATCTCGGTATCGCGGACCCGGATTGGATCAGGATCTCGAACGCGATGGTGGGCATGGGACAGCACCTGTTCTTCCCCCCGAATGTCGCGGGCTGGCACGGGGGCCCGGCCTGGATGAACGCCGGGACGGTGTTCGCCCGGACGGATCTGGCCGCGGCGCTGATTGGCGGCCGGCTCGGCGCCCCCGACCTGGGACCGTTCGCCTCGACCGATGGGACAATCGGCCGTCTCCTGGGTACCCTGCCTGCCGCCCGGCGGTCGGTCGTGGCCCGCGTGACGGCCGGGCGGCCGGCGCCGGAGACCACGCACCTCGTCATGAGCATGCCTGAGTACCAGGTCGCCTGACATAGAAGGAGGATGCCGAGATGCGCAGCATGCTGACGCGCCGGGAGTTCCTGACGAAGGGGCTCACGATCGTCGCCGCGGGGGCGACCGCCCCGATGTTCCTGACGCGGACGGCGCTGGCCCTCAACAACCCGTGGGACCAGGCCCTTACGGCGTCCGCCCCCGGGCGGCCCGACTGGCCGACGCTGGTCGTGGTGCAGATGGGTGGCGGCAACGATGGCCTCAACACGGTCGTGCCGTACGTGCACGACGAGTACTACCGCGCGCGGCCCCGCCTGGCGGTCCCCCGGGAGAAGCTCCTGCAGCTGACCGGCGAAGTCGGGCTGCACCCCGGCCTCAAGCCCCTCAAGGAGATCTACGACGATGGGCGGCTCAGTATCGTGCAGGGCGTCGGCTACCCGAACCCCAACCGCAGCCACTTCCGATCGATGGAGATCTGGCAGACCGCGGATCCGACGAGCGCCGGCCCGCGCACCGGCTGGCTGGGCCGTCTATTCGACAGCGAGTGCCCGGACTGCCAGACCGCGCTCGGGCTCACCCTGTCCGTCGAGACGCCGCTCGCGATGCAGGGTGCCGCGGGGCGGGTGATCGCGATGGAGAATCCTGCCCGCTTCGGCTTCCACCCCGTCCAGGGCGGGGGGCCGG
>SCVJ01000025.1 GCA_004322425.1 Chitinophagaceae bacterium | reverse complement strand
TAAAACAAGATGAAAAATTTCCTCCTCGTTCGTTAATCGTAGGCAATCCCGCAAAAATTATAAAACGTGTAAGTGATGAAATGACGAAGTGGAAAACGGAAGGCACAGTTTTATACCAACAACTTCCTCTTGAAATGAAAAAACATTGGAGAGAATGTGAGGCCTTAAAAACTAGCTCCGCTAATAAAAGTAAAATATTGCCTAAAAGCAAATATACTCCCTTTAAAAAATAGTGTTCACCTTCTTCGTTCTTAATTAGAAAACATAACCAGTACTTTTGCAGCTTAATTTGAATTTTGGAAAAGAACAATTTTGTCGATCAGATTCGTATTTTTTGCAGAAGTGGACATGGTGGCGCCGGTAGCAGGCATTTTGCCCGAACTAAATTTAATGCCATGGCGGGCCCCGACGGTGGTAATGGAGGACGAGGTGCTCATATTATTTTAAAGGGAAATAGAAACCTGTGGACACTTTTACACCTTCGCTACTTTAAAAACATACTCGCTGATGATGGTGAAGGTGGAATGAAAAACAATATGAGTGGCCGCGATGGAAAAGATATTATCATTGAAGTGCCCTTAGGCACCGTTGTCCGTGATGATGTATCGGGACTACATGAAGCAGAAATTTTGGAAGACGGGCAAGAAGTTGTTTGGATAAAAGGCGGACGAGGCGGATTGGGAAATGCCAATTTTGCAACGGCTACTAATCAAGCTCCCGAATATGCACAACCCGGCGAACCCGGAATTGAAGTTTGGAAAGTATTAGAATTAAAAGTATTGGCCGATGTAGGTTTGGTGGGTTTTCCAAATGCAGGAAAATCAACACTGCTTTCGGTAATTACGGCAGCAAAACCAAAAATTGCAGACTATGCATTCACTACAATTAATCCACAGTTAGGCATTGTTGCTTATCGCGATAATCAAAGTTTTTGCGTGGCCGATTTGCCGGGTATTATTGAGGGGGCAGCCGAAGGAAAGGGTTTGGGACATCGGTTTCTTAGGCACATTGAAAGAAATTCTGTTTTACTTTTTGTAATACCTGCCGACTGCGCCGATCATAAAAAAGAGTTTGAAATTTTAGTTCACGAATTAGAGAAATACAATCCTGAACTTTTACATAAACAATTTATTCTTGCCATCAGTAAATCTGAAATGCTTGATGCAGAATTGATATCCGCTATTGAAAAAGAATTACCCGAAAAAGTTCCTCATATTTTTATTTCTGCCTTTACACAAAAAGGACTTGTTGAACTGAAAGATCTTCTTTGGAAAACACTGAATCAATAACTTGGCAACACATATTTAACAAAGAGTTAAGTTGAAATAATTGTGCTAGCAAAACATCCGATTTATATTTATACGGATATCCCTCGAATTCTTTTAATAAATCCTAGTTTATGAAAAAGAAAATCATAGGGCTTTTAGCCCTCTCCTTCTTATTTTCACTAACAGAAACTCAAAGTCAAACAACTCGAGTATTAAAAAAAACTATTGAACTACAAATGCCCGGAGAAGAAGGCAGTAATGGCGCTTCGGTGGCTTGGCATCCCATTCAAAAAAAATATTATGCCTCTTTTGCAGGAAATGCAATTTATCCTCTCGCCCTTTTTGATGTTACGGGAAAAAAACTTTCTTCCGATGATTTGGAGTCCCAGATAGATGTACGAGGATTGTGGTACAATCCAAATACAAATCTTATTTGTGGAAATGGTTATAAAGAAAATGGCTGGTTCAGTTATATCTTGGATAAAAATGGAATTCCTGAAGATTTTTCCATTCTGCACAATGGACAATATCAACCTAGCCAACAAAGTGTAGGTAGCTATAATACCAAGAAAGACCTTTTATATTTTCTTAATGGAATTGAAATAGTTGTCTATAACAAATATGGAGAACAGCTAACAGACTCAACAATCCGTCTATCCCTAAATATTGACAATGAGTTTTTAGACGAAGATGAGGCCTATCTCGAAGCCAACTTTAACACAACAACGGTTGTATTTACTGGCATTCTAAAAAGTGAATTTGGATTACTCAACTACACAAAACCTCAAATAGAATTATACAATATGAAATCCGGTGCACATACTCAAATACTTAAACTACCCGATGGAGCGCCGGCTTTTAATTGGTTTAATTTTTCATTTGCCAATGGAACTTATTGGTTGTTTGACAAAGACAATCGGAAATGGATTGGTTATAAATAATCGCTAGAATTGTTGACCCTTTTAGTAAGCCTAGCTCAACTTTACAGCTGTTCCTGTAGCAATTACCATCATCATACTTCCGCCACCACCAACGGTTTCAAAATCCAAATCAATTCCTACAATGGCATTTGCGCCCAAGGCTTGAGCACGCTGAATTAATTCGCTCATCGCATTTTGACGAGCTTCGTCAATTACTTTTTCGTATGTAGCACTTCTGCCTCCAAAAAAATCGCGAAGACTTCCCATAATATCTTTCAACACATTGGCCCCAATTATAACTTCGGAAGAAACAATTCCTAAATATTGCTCAATGGACTTGCCCTCAATATTGGGAGTAGTTGTAGTAATCATAACTTATTTATTTACACCCAAAAGTAGGATTTGTTGTAGTAATGAAATCCTAAACTTTTCAGTAGGTTTGCTCTCTAAATTTTCAAATCATGAAAAAATTATTCGTAACCATTTTTATTTCACTTAGTTTTTTGCTAAAATCTTTTGCCGACGAAGGAATGTGGTTGCCGCTATTATTAGGCCAACAAGTTTATAACGATATGGTTAAAAGAGGGCTAAAACTTTCTAAGGAACAATTATACAGCATCAACAAAACATCCATTAAAGATGCGATTGTAATTTTTGGCGGAGGATGTACCGGCGAAATTGTAAGTAATAAGGGATTAATTTTTACCAATCATCATTGCGGATACGATGCTATTGCCAATGCCAGTACGGTGGAGCATAATTATTTGCGCGATGGTTTTTATGCAAAAAATAATGGAGAAGAAATTCCTACAGAAGGTGTTTCTGTTCAATTTTTATTAAGTATTCAAGATGTAACGTCGCAAGTTTTAGATTCTCTAAAAGGAATGACTGGTTCAGAAAGAGCTCAAAGACAAGCCAGGGTACTCAACAATCTAAACGCTCAACATTCGGATGCTTCACAAAATATTGAAGCTAGAATTAGCTCGCTTTTTAAAGGCAATCAATTTTTGGTTTTTGTGTATCAACGATACAACGATGTTCGATTAGTGGGAACACCTCCGGAAAGTATTGGCAAATTTGGCGGCGATACAGACAATTGGGAATGGCCTCGTCATACAGGAGATTTTTCTGTGTTTAGAGTGTACACTGGCAAAGATGGGAAAACAGCCAACTTTAGTCTTGATAACATTCCCATGGTACCCAAATGGTTTCTTCCTGTTTCCATTAAGGGATTTAAAGATGGCGACTATGCAATGATTTATGGTTATCCGGGCGGAACCAATCGTTACGAAACTTCATTTGGTGTAAAACAAAAAATTGATATTGACAATCCTACTTTGGTGAAGTTGCGCGACATGCGACTGAAGCACATGTTTGAACAGATGAAAAATAATGATTCTGTAAAACTACAATTAGCATCCAGCTATGCGGGCATTGCCAACTACTGGAAATTTTTTGATGGCGAAACAAAACAGTTAATCAAATACGATGTTTTTAGCCAAAAGAAAAAAAGTGAAGAAGGATTTATTTCATGGACAAAAGGAAAGCCAGAATACGAACCAATTTTCAGTGAATGGGAAAAGGCTTACGAAGCATGGCGACCGTTTTCCAAACACAGAATGTATATCAATGAAGGACTATTTGGATCACCATTATCCGCATTTGCAGCCGGTTTACAACAAGTAGAAGTTGCGTTGGTGCAGTCCGGAAAAACACAAGCCGATGTTAAAAAAGCAATGGAAGCTGTTGGAAAAGCAAGAGAAGAATTTTTGAAAAATGAAAACCAAGCTTCGGATCAAAAAATATTGGGCGATGTAACCAGGATGTTTTATCAGGATGTAGACCAAACGCAGCATCCTATAGATTTTTATCGAACACTTTCTGAAAAATTTGGTTCATTGACTGATGAGCAAACTTTTAAAAAATACGCTGCATATATTTTTGATAATACGATGATTTTTAATGAAGCAAAATGGAATGCTTTTGTTGCCAATCCCGATGCGAACACACTACAAAACGATCCTGCCTTTGCACACGCAACTGCATTCTTAATAAATTATCAAAGTAAATATGCAGCTAAATCTGCTCAATTCAATTCTAAAAATAATGAGCTTGGGCGCTTGTATTTAAAAGGTATTCTAGAAATAGATCCTGTTAAAGCAAAAAAAATGTATCCCGATGCTACTTTCACTATGCGTGTTAGTTTTGGAAATGTAAAAAGTTATCGCCCACGCGATGGGGTTTTTTATGATTATGTATGCACGATGGATGGTGTTTTACAGAAATATAAAAAAGGAGATTATGAATTTGACTTGCCTGACAACTTACTTGAATTAGCTAAGAAAAAAGATTTTGGACAGTACATCGATAAACAAAAAAATGATTTAGTCATTTCCTTTATTACAACAAATGATATTACGGGCGGCAATTCAGGATCTCCCGTGTTGGATGCAAACGGTAATTTAATTGGACTTGCGTTTGACGGAAACTACGAAGCACTCAGTCATAAAATTGCTTTTGATAAAGATTTGAATCGCACTATTTGTGTTGACGTTCGTTATGTTTTATGGTGCATCGATAAACTAGGTGGCGCTTCCAATCTTATTAATGAATTAAAATTGGTCAAATAATTTTTCCTAACCCAAAGAGAGGCCACTGTTTTTACGGTGGCTTTCTTATTTTTACGCAACAAAGAAACTGAATTATGATTGATTCTCTTTCTATATCACAAATTGAAATATACAAACTTCGAATTCCACTCATCGAACCATTTATTACTTCGTTGGGACGAGATGACAATGCAGAAAATATTATCATCATAATTCGTACAAATGAGGGATTGTCTGGTTTTGGGGAATGCAGTCCGTATATGCCTATTAACGGAGAAAGTCAGGATACTTGTTTTATTGTAGCGCAGTATTTTGCAAAATTATTGAAAGGAAAAAATCCATTACAAATAGAACAGTGCATTGTGGCAATGGATAAATTAATTTATGGCAACAGCAGTATTAAAAGTGCATTCGATATGGCTCTTTTCGATATTGCATCGCAGCACGCAAACGTTCCATTATATAAATTTTTGGGTGGAGAAAACAACAAAACCATTTTTACCGATTATACGGTAAGTATTGGCGAGCCACAGAAAATGGCTGCCGATGCGTTGAAAATAAAAAACGATGGTTATCCTGCCATAAAAATAAAATTAGGAAAACACGGACCAACCGATGTGCTGCGCATAAAAACTATTCGCGAAGCGGTGGGCAATGAAATTTCTTTACGCATTGA
>SCVJ01000219.1 GCA_004322425.1 Chitinophagaceae bacterium | reverse complement strand
CGGCGCAGGCCCTCCTCGACGATGAACGCGACCTCGTAGGAGAACGCCGGGTCGTAGGCGATGCAGGCCGGGTTGGTGGAGGCGAGGAGCAGGCTGTGCCCGTCCTGGTGCTGCAGCCCCTCGCCGTTCAGCGTCGTGCGGCCGGCGGTCGCGCCGAGCAGGAAGCCGCGGCCGAGCTGGTCGGCGAACGCCCACATCTGGTCGCCGGTCCGCTGGAAGCCGAACATCGAGTAGAAGACGTAGACCGGGATCATCGGCTCGCCGTGCGTGGCGTACGAGGTGCCCGCGGCGGTGACGGATGCCATCGAGCCGGCCTCGGTGATGCCCTCGTGCAGGATCTGCCCCTGCTCGCTCTCCTTGTAGGACAGCAGCAGCTCGCGGTCGACGGCGTCGTACGTCTGCCCCATCGGCGAGTAGATCTTGGCGCTGGGGAACATCGCGTCGATGCCGAAGGTGCGCGCCTCGTCGGGGATGATCGGCACGATGCGCGCGCCGATCTGCTTGTCCTTCACCAGGTCCTTGAGCAGCCGGACGAAGGCCATGGTCGTCGCCACCGCCTGCTTGCCCGAGCCCTTCTTCAGCTCGTCGTACATCTCCGGGCCGGGCAGCTGCAGCGCCTTCGCGCGCACCACCCGGCGCGGGATCGAGCCACCCAGCTCCGCCCGGCGTGCCTTCATGTACTGGATCTCGTCGGAGTCCTCGCCGGGGTGGAAGTACGGCGGGAGCTCGCCCTCCAGCGCGCTGTCCGGGATCTTGAGGTAGAGCCGGTCGCGCAGCGCCTTGAGGTCGCTCTTGGTGAGCTTCTTCATCTGGTGCGTGGCGTTGCGTCCCTCGAAGCCCTCACCGAGGGTCCAGCCCTTGATCGTGTGCGCCAGGATCACCGTCGGCTGTCCGACGTGCTTGGTCGCGGAGTCGAAGGCGGCGTAGACCTTGCGGTAGTCGTGGCCTCCGCGCGGCAGGCCGCGGATCTGGTCGTCCGTCAGGTGCTCGACCATCTTGAGCAGCCGCGGGTCGGAGCCGAAGAAGTTCTGCCGCGTGTAGGCGCCGCTCTCGACGGAGTAGGTCTGGAACTGCCCGTCCGGCGTGGTGTTCATGGCGTTGACGAGCAGCCCGTCGACGTCCTTCGCGATCAGG
>SCVJ01000087.1 GCA_004322425.1 Chitinophagaceae bacterium | reverse complement strand
GCCGAAGGTCTCGACGTTCTGCACCACCCAGGGGCGGCCGCCGGGGCCGCGCTCGGCCTGGGGTCGCCGGCGCGCCGTCGGCAGCCCGCGGCCGCCCGTGACGGCACTGACGACGGCGCTCGCCTCGCTGCGCACGTAGCCGGGCTGCAGCTCCACGACGCGCACCCCGAGGCCGCTGACCAGTCGCGGGTCGTGCGCCGCGACGACGACCTCGACCGCCCGGAGCGCCCTGGCGACGGCCCTCGCGCCCTCGACGACGAGCGCGGGATCGGTCGCCAGCAGGGTCCGGTCCTTGCTGCTGGCCGGCTCTCCCTCGGCAGCGTTGACCACGACGACGGGTCGGCCGCGGGCCTGCTGGGCGGTGCGCAGCTTGCGGGCGACGGGGAAGGCGGCCCCGCCCCGGCCGCGCAGCCGCGCGCTCTCGACCAGCTCGACGAGATCCCCTGCCTGCGGGGCGCTCGCGGGCAGCCTCCCGAGGAGCCGGCGCACCTCGGTCACGTCGACCAGCCGCGGGCCAGCCGCGCAGCCAGCACGCAGATCACGGCGGTCCCGCAGCCGGCGGTCACCGCGCGGACGGTCGTCGTGTGCACGTCGCTGCCCGCACCGAGGGCGTGCAGCACGGCGAGCGGCCAGGCGGCGTAGGCCAGCACGTGCACCCGTCGCCAGCCCGGTCCGCGCAGCCGGGCCCGCGCCACGCTCGTGAGCAGCACGGCGAGCAGCAGGTCGGAGGCGACCGTCCCCAGCCCGACCGCCAGCGGGCGGTAGCCGGCGGCGAACGGGACGAGGGCGTCCGTCACCGACAGGTCGACGTAGCTGTCGGCGACCGCGGTCACGACGTGGACGAGCAGCAGCCCGACCGAGAGCCCGGCGGCCCAGCGGTGCACCCCCTGCCGCGCAGCCCGCGCAGTCGGGCTGCCCCAGCCGGCCGTCGTCCCGAGCACCACGGCGACGGTGAGCAGCAGCAGGCTGACCAGCCCGGTGCTGCGCGTCAGCTCCCACAGCAGCTCGCTCATGCCACCACCCACCCTGCTGTCGTGACGGTCCGGTCGCCGGCGACGAGCCGCGCCGGCAGCGCCAGCGCGGCCAGCCACTGCGGAGCGCTCTCGGCGAGCACGAGCGCGGCGGTGCTGGCGGTGTTCGCCTCGACGCAGGTCGCTGCCGCGACGGACACCTCGTCCCACGGGGTGACGGCCGACGTGCCGGTACGGGGATCCAGCACGTGGTGCCGCCGACGCCCGCCGCGGCGCCAGGTGCGCAGCCTGGTGCTGGAGGTGGCCAGCCCGCCGGCCGTCAGCGCGACCGCTGTCCCGCCGACCGCGACCGGCCAGCCGTCCCGCGGCGCGGGACCGGCGACCGCGATGTCGCCGCCGAGGTTGACCAGCACGCCGGTGCCGAGTCCGCGCGCGATCGTCCCCGCCGCGCGGTCGGCGGCCCAGGCCTTCGCCGTCGCCCCGAGGTCGAGGGCGACGCCTGGCGGCAGGTCCAGGTACCCGTCGCCGCAGCGGATCTCGCGCCACCCGCCACCCGTGACCGGGGCCTCTGCCGGGCCGTCCGCGGGCAGCGCCGCGAAGGTCCGGTCGTAGCCCGCTGCGACCAGCGCCCGGCCCAGCGTCGGGTCGACCAGGCCGTCGGTCTGCTCTGCGGCGAGCAGCGCTGCGCGGACCGTGCGCAGCAGCACCGGGCCG
>SCVJ01000218.1 GCA_004322425.1 Chitinophagaceae bacterium | reverse complement strand
GGCAGGCCCGCCGCCGACGGGCCCCGAGCGCTGGGGGGCGCATGACAGGCTTCGTGCAGATCATCGAGTGGAAGTCGTCCCGGATCGACGAGGTGCGGGCGCTGGGCGAGTCCCGGCGCGCCGACATGGAGGGCACCGGCGACGGGCCGTCCCGCATCACCGTCACGGCCGACCGCAAGCGGCCGAACCACTACCTGACGATCGTGGAGTTCTCGTCCTACGAGCAGGCGATGCGCAACTCCGAGCACCCGAGGACGCAGGAGTTCGCCGCGCGGATGGCGGAGCTGTGCGACGGCCCGCCGACCTTCTACGACCTCGACGTCGTCGACACCTACATCGACACCGCCGCCGGGACGCGGACGCGCGCGACGACCTAGGCGAGCCCGGCCGTCAGATGGACAGGCGCGCGAAGGCGGAGTAGGACGGGTCGATCGTCGCGCTCGGCCCGACCTCGCCCGCGACCGCGTCGAGCGTCTTCAGCCCGTCGCCGGTGTTGTAGAGCACGGTCTCGACGTCGGGGTCGATCTGGCCCCGCTCGAGCAGCTGCCTGAGCGTCGCGACCGTGACACCGCCGGCGGTCTCGGCGAACAGCCCCTCGGTCGACGCCAGCAGCCGGATGCCCTCGACGACCTGCTCGTCGGAGACGTGGCCCATCGCACCGCCGGTGCGGCGGACCACGTCGAGGGCGTACGGCCCGTCGGCCGGGTTGCCGATCGCCAGGGAGCGCGCGATCGTCGACGGCTTGACGGGCTTCACCGTGTCCCAGCCGTTCTCGAACGCCGTCGCGATCGGCGAGCACCCGGTGGCCTGCGCGCCGTACACCTTCCAGGGCGACTCGTCGACCAGACCGAGCTTCGTCAGCTCTCCGAACGCCTTGTCGACCTTCGTGAGCAGCGAGCCCGACGCCATCGGGAGGACGACCTGGGGCGGGATGCGCCAGCCGAGCTGCTCGGCGACCTCGTAGCCGAGGGTCTTGCTGCCCTCGGCGTAGTAGGGCCGGACGTTGACGTTGACGAAGGCCCAGTCCTCGTTCTCGGCGATCTCGCTGCAGAGCCGGTCCACGGCAGCTACGACGACGTGAACCGGC
>SCVJ01000217.1 GCA_004322425.1 Chitinophagaceae bacterium | reverse complement strand
ACCCAGCCCACGGGGCCCTTGAAGAAGGTGTGGCTGATCAGCGCTTGGGGTCGGGCGCCGTTCGCCCAGGCGATGAGGAGCATCGCGAGCCAGTCCCACTGGGACGTGTGCGGTGCGCCGACGAGGATCCCGCTGCTGGGCACATCGCCGGTGAGGCGCCACCTCGCGGTCCGGAGAAAGCCGCGGGCGAGCACGCGTCGAACCCTCATCGTGTCGGCCACGTCGTGACGCTAGCGCCCGCCGCGTGGCCGGGCTCCGACGATGTCGCCGCTCGCTCGGGATTCCGTCACGAGCTCGTTGAGCGCACGCCGGGCGCCCAGCGCCACCTGATCGGAGCTGACCCGGTTGTCGGCGCACACGGTGAGCGCCTTCCAGAGCGCCCAGCCACGGCCGCGCGCCCATTCGTCGTCAGGGACCGAGAGCCGCCGTCGGAACGCCTGCCGGCCCTCTTCCGTCAGCAGCGTCCACGCGATGGCGAGGTCGCATGCCGGATCACCGACGCCGCAGGTGCCGAAGTCGAGAACCGCTGCCAGGCATCCGTCGACGAGGAGGACGTTGCCCTGGCTGAGGTCACCGTGGAACCAGCGTTCGACGCCATCCCAGCGTGCGCGGATCGCACGCTGCCAGATCGTGTGGACGAGGCCGGTGTCGAGGTCTGCATCCAGGTCGGTCAGCGCGGTGTGCAGCAGGCCGTCGAACGTGCGCAGCGGGCCGCCCCGATACCAGTTGTGCTTCCCGGGTCGAGGGCCGCCCGCGGTCGTGACTCGTCGCAAGGCGGCGACGAAGTCGGCCATGTCTTCAGCGAAGCGGACCGGATTGGTGACCTGGTCGACGGTTGCCGGGATCCCCTGCAGCCAGCCGTAGACCGACCAGGGGAAGGGGTAGCCCGCGCCCGGGCGGCCCTTCGCGATCGGTCTCGGGACCGGCTGCGGCAGCTGACTCGCCAGAACCGGCAGCCACCGGTGCTCCTTGTCGACCGCGAGGGCGTACTCCGCCGCGCTCGGCATGCGGACGAG
>SCVJ01000124.1 GCA_004322425.1 Chitinophagaceae bacterium | reverse complement strand
GCCCACCTCGTCCTCGGGCGGGCCGGACTGCGGGGAGCGGTGCTTGCGGTGGTTCTCCCAGTCGGCGCCGCTGCGGGTCGCCCGCGGCGGCTCGTCGTCGAACAGGCTCATGACGGGGCTCGCAGGTCGGCGGTCGCGGGCGGTCGCCCGATCCGGGCGATCAGCTCGAGGACGTCGCCGGCCAGCCGGTGCGCGGCGTCCTCGCTGTCGCAGACCGCGACCTCGTGGCCGGCCTCGCTCACCACGGTGGTCAGCACCAGCACCAGCGCATCACCCCACGGCTCGACGTCCTCCGGACCCGACGACAGCAGTGTGGCGTTGCGACGGGTCCACTCCCGGTAGCGACGCCGCGCCACCAGCTCGAAGCCGGGCGGCCCACCGCCGGCGAGGAACAGCCGGGCCAGGTCCCGCTCGGTCCAGCAGCCCTCGAGATAGGCCCGGGAACCGGCCACGAAGAGCGCCACCGGGTCGGACTCGCCCTCCCCGGCCGACAGCCGCACGGCCTCCACGGCGCGCGCCTCCTGGCGCTGCTGGAAGTCCTCGTAGAGCGCGAGGTAGAGCTCGGCCTTGCCGCCGAAGTGGTGGTAGAGGCTGCCCACGCTGGCGCCGGCCCCGGCGACGACCTCCGCGATGGACGCCTCGGCGAAGCCCGACGCGCAGAACACCTCCCGGGCCGCGCCCAGCAGCGCGACACGCGTCGTGGCGGCTCGCCCGGCGGCGGGCCGGGCCGGCCGCGTCGACATGCTGCTCATGCGCCCGCCCTGATCTCGGTGTACGGCACGCGCCGGCGGGCGCTGACCTCGCCGATGGTGCACCACTCGTTCGCGCCGAGGCGGGCCACCGGCCTGAGCAGGTCGATGGCCGGCCGGTCGTCGCGCAGGACCCGCTCGTCGACCGCCACCCAGACGACCTGCCCGAAGACGACAGTGGAGTCGCCCGGCTGCTCGTCCGTGCCGAACGAGCGGGTGCCCACCACGCGGCACTCGATCGAGACCGGCGACTCGGCGACGCGGGGCGGGGCGACCAGCCGGCTCGGCTCGCGGGTCAGCCCCACGGCGTCGAACTCGCTGACGTCGGCCGGGTAGTCCGTGCCGGTGAGGTTGACCGACTCGATCAGCTCCTCGGGGCAGAGGCTGATCACGAACTCCCCCGTCGTACGCGCGTTGCGGAGCGAGTCCTTCGCGCCGACGGACGTGAACTGCACCACCGGCGGGCTCACCGAGCTGATCGTGAAGAACGAGTGCGGCGCGAGGTTGTCCACGCCCTCGGCCGACCGCGTCGACACCCAGGCGATGGGGCGGGGCACGACGACGCTGTTGAGCAGCGGGTAGATCGCACGACCCAGGACAGCGGGGTCGTAGTCGCGGCGCACGAGCACAC